>CALRKX020000077.1:0-8487 GCA_943368305.1 Erythrobacter sanguineus | reverse complement strand
GTCAGCTTGATGTCGCGCACCGACTGGCGCTTCATCTGTTCGGCATAAAGTGCCAACGGCACCGGCAGGGCACCGTAATATTCGGATTGTGACAGCGCATCCAGCGCCCGGGCCTTGCCGCCATCGGTCAGTTGATAGCCCATCTCGTTGCCAGAGGTTGCGTGCAGGGTACCGGTCGCCTCGATCATGCGCTGGCTGCGGGCGAGGTCGATCAGTTCCTGCGTCAGCACCACGGGCAAGGCGATGCTGCGAGAGATCTCGCTGGCCAACGACAGGTTGGTGCGGAACATGGTCTTGAGCAGGATTTCCCGCATCATCACCAAGGAAAGCCCGGTCTCTGCCAGGCTTTTCGGTTGAGGCGGCGGGGTAACCCCCGAGGTCGGTGGCGCGACTTGCACGTTCATTGTGGGCATCCCAGAGTTTGCCGCCTATTGGCGGCAGGGCGTCAACAATGAAGGAAATCCCCTAGAAAAGTGGCTTAAGTGCGGCCAGAAGATAGAAGATCAGTGTTCCCGCCAGCGCGAGGCCCATCGGGAAATCTTTATGGGTCCAGCTTGCCCAATCCTCGGTGGCGCGGCGGATCGTCGGGATCAGGCGCGCCAGTCGGTGGCTGGCAAACGCGCCCAGCAGGCAGGCGGCATACAGGCCCAGAATAAAGCGGATGTCGCCAAAGGCGAAGAAGGGCGCCATGACGGCAGCGAATTTCGCATCGCCCGCGCCCATCAGGTTGATCTGGTTGGCGATGAAGCCCGCGACCAGAACCATTGCGCCGATAGCCAAACCCCAAAGATAGTCTTTGAACGTGGGCAACAGCAGTGGGCCAAGGATCAGGAACACCAGCCCCAGCGCCAGAACGGCCTTGTTGGGGATCTTCATGAACTTCATGTCCGACCATGCCACCCAGACGCCGATGGCAAGGGCAAAGGGCAGGAAGACAAGGGCGGCGGTGGGGGTAAGACCGGTGATCATCAGCCTTGCCCTTCCAGCGCGGCGAGGCTGCGGGTCGCGGCCTCGAAATGTTGCGGGCTGGTGTCGATGGCGTCCTGCAACAGGCCCTTGCCAACGGCGATGTCGCCCTTTTTGATCGCGGTCAGCGCCAGCGTATACAAAAGCTGCGCCCGTTCGCTTTGCGTCATATCCACCACCGGCATGTCGTATTTGCGCTGTGCGCCGCGGGCCAGAACCAGATTGTTCTTGGCGGTGAACAGGGTGGGTTCGTAGGTCAGCGCCTCTCCGAACAGCTTTTCGGCACCGGGGTAATCGCCGCGCGACAGTTTGGAAAAGCCCCAGTTGTTCAGTACGTTGGCGGGCTTGGTCGTCAGCCCGGTGGCAACTTCGTAAAAGCTGTCGGCTTTTTTCCAGTTCTTCTTGGAATCGGCGACCATCGCCTCAAGCCGGTAGCGTTCGAAGGTTTCGTAGGTCGGCGGAATGACGTTCAACTCTGCCTCGGCGCGGGGCCAGTTGTTGGTGCGGATCAGCGCATCGACCAGACCAAGGCGGTCTTCGGGCGTGGCACCGGGCATGGTCAGAACCTGAGTCCAGGTCGCGGCGCCCTCGGTTGGCTTATTGGCGCGCACCAAGGACCGTGCCAGACCGCGCTTGAGGTCGATCCGGTCGGGGTTCTGTTGGGACGAGCGGGAAAAATAGGCCACTGCCTCGTTCGGGTCGCCGACGGTCAGCATGATGTCCGACAGGTTCGATTCGTCGATGACGTTGACGTCCTTGATGGCGCGCTGAACCTCAGCGTCGCTGGGACCCTTGCCACAGCCCTGAAGGGCCAGCAGGCACGAAAGCCCTATGGCCACCGACAGGTGGCCCACAGAAACGGGTTGGCGCATTTTGCGTCCTTTTCACTGCTCGTCTGCTGCGGCTTGCCGCCTAGAGCTGCGACAGGAGGACATATTCGCCATACCCGCGCCGAACCAGGTTGTACCGCGGTTCTTCGTTTTCGCCTTCAGAATAGCTGGTTTTCTCGGTCTCGGCGATAGCGACGCGCAGATTTTGGCGAATGGCGTCCGTTTGGCCACTATCCAGTTGGAATGCCTGCTGAAAGACGACCCGCGCCTCGCCGAACTTGTTCTCTTCCATCAAGACCACGCCCAGATTGTTCAGGGCGGGCACAAAGGCGGGGTCGGCGTCGGTGGCGCGGCGCAGCACCTTTTCGGCCTGCCCCAGACGCCCCAGTTTCAGGTTGGCCGACCCGATGGCCGACAGCACATCGGCATTCATGCCGTGCTGGGCGGCGGCGCGGTAATAAGAGGTCAGCGCCAGATCATATTCTCCCGCTTCCATCAGGCGGTGGCCGACCAAAAGCCCATCGACCCCCTCTTTTCGGGGGTCAAACCCGGGCGCGGTGCTGCCGGTGCGGTCAGTGTTTCCCAGACCATTTCCAAGAGAACAGGCCGCCAGAAGGGGCAAAACCACAATCAGCCGACCGGCCTTTGAAAACACTTAATTCAAGCCCCCACCCCCCAGAACCTTTGCGATGCCTGCAACTGAGGGGCCAATGAGAATGATCATCAAGGGCGGCACCGTGAACATCATTGTGCCCAGCGTCAGCTTGGTCGGCAAGGTGTTTGCTTTCTCTTCGGCGCGCATAACGCGCTTGTCCCGCATTTCGGCGGAATAAATCCGAAGCGCCTCGGCGATCGAGGTGCCGAACGTGGCCGATTGTACCAGCGTCGTCACGAAAGAGGCCACATCGGGCACGCCCACCCGTTCGGCCATGTCTTTGAGAACCTGCACCCGTTCCTTGCCGGCCTTGGTTTCCTGCGAGACGATTTCAAACTCATCGGCGAGGGCGGGATAGCCGGCGCGGCTTTCACGGGCGACGCGGTTGACCGACTGGTCCAGCGACTGGCCCGCCTCGACGCAGACCAGCATCATGTCCAGCGCATCGGGAAAACCCTGGATGATCTCTACCTGGCGGGTCTGGACCCGGCGCTGCACCCAGTATTGCGGCAGGTAATAGCCCGCGGCCCCAGGGATCAATGTGGCCATAATCATGAACTGGGTGCTGACCTCTTGCTTGGACGACACCAGCATCGCGTAAATCACGCCCAAAAGCAGCATGCCGATGCCCAGGGCAAACTGGGCAAAGTGGAACATCCGCACCGCATTTTTCGACCGATAGCCCGCCCGCATCATGCGCAGCTTCGACGCGGTCATCTGCTCGACATCTTGCGGTTCAAGGAAGCCTGCAAATTTCTCGAGCTTGTCTACCTTGTCGCCGCCGCGGCGCAGGTCTTGCCCCGCAGCCTTGGTGGATTTGCCGCCGGATTCGCGCTGTTGCTTCAGCTTGGCCAGAGGGTCCGACTGCTTTTTCAGCATCATCGGCAGGGTGGCGATGATCAGGATCAGGCCCAGAAGGCCTACCGCCAAAAGCGGACCAAGCGGCCCGAACTGGTCGGTCAGGGGTTGGAAGAGACCGGACAGGAGTTCCATGATCCACTAGACCTTGATGTTGACCATGATCTTCATGAAGATCACGTTGATGACCAGAAATGCCCCGACGACCAGCGCCATCGGAATGAAATAGGGCGAGTCCTTCACCCCGTCGTAATAGTCGGGCTTGAGCATCTGGATCATCAAAAGCGCCCCGATGGGAAAGCCTGACAGGAACATGCCCGACCATTTCGCCTCGGCCGTGATGGCCTTGACGCGGCGGAACAGTTTGAAACGGGCGCGGATCACCTTTGCCAGACCGTCGAGAATTTCCGCCAGGTTGCCGCCCGACTGCTGTTGAATGGTCACGGCCACGGCAAGGAAGCGCAGATCCTGGTTGTCCATCCGCTCGGCAAAGGCCTTGAGCGATTCCGCCACGTCACGGCCATAAGCCGCTTCGTCGGCGATCAGGCCAAATTCGGTGCCAAGGGGATCGGGTACTTCCTTGGCCACGATGCCGATGGCGTTGGAAAACGGATGGCCGACGCGCAACGACCGCACCATCAGCTCCACCGCATCGGGAAGCTGTTCTTCCAGCAGGGAAATACGCTTTTTGGCCTTGCGGTTGACCCAGGTGTAAACCCCGCCAATCCCCATGCCGACCGCCACCAGAATCCGCACCGGCGTGCCGGCGGCGGTGCCGATGGTCAGGCCCAGATAGGCAAGAATGCCAACCAGGACCATCACCATGATCAACTGGCGGGGGGTAAAGGCGATGTTGGCCTTTTGCGCCCGGTCGGCCAGAATCGAGTAAAGCGGGATGCCTTTGGAGTTGAGGTGCTGGCTCATCTCCTTGCGAAGCTGTTCCAGAACCTCTTCGCGGTTATGGTTCTTCTCCAGCAGGGCCAGACGGCGGGACATCCGGCTGTTCAGGCTGATCGATTTGCCGAAAACCGTCAGATACAGGCCCTCGACCAGAACGACGACGGCGACAAAGATCAATATATAGATGAGAGGGGCTGCGGAAAGCTGCATGATCGCACCTAGATGATCGGTTCGTAGATCGAAGCGGGCAGGTCATAGCCCCACTGGCGGAAGCGGTCAGAGTAATGGCTGCGCACGCCGGTCGCGTTGAAGCGGCCGATGATCTTGCCGTTCGGCTCAACCCCGAGGCGTTCGTAGCGGAAGATTTCCTGCATCGAGATCACCTCGCCTTCCATGCCGGTGATTTCGGTCACCGACACCATGCGACGAGAGCCGTCTTGCAGGCGGTTGGCCTGCACGATCAGGTTGACGGCCGCCGCGATCTGGCTGCGCACCGCCTTGAGCGGCATTTCGATACCGGCCATCGCGACCATGTTTTCCAGACGGGAAATGCCGTCGCGGGCAGAGTTGGCGTGGATCGTGGTCATCGAGCCGTCGTGGCCGGTGTTCATGGCCTGCAGCATGTCGATAACCTCTTCGCCGCGGGTTTCGCCGACGATGATGCGGTCGGGGCGCATCCGAAGGGCGTTGCGCAGACAGTCGCGCTGGGTGACGGCGCCTTTGCCTTCCACGTTGGGCGGACGGCTTTCCATGCGACCCACATGGACCTGTTGCAACTGAAGTTCGGCGGTATCTTCGATGGTCAGCACGCGTTCGCGGTTGTCAATAAAACTGGACAGCGCGTTCAGCGTGGTGGTCTTCCCCGAACCCGTGCCACCCGACACGATCACATTCAGGCGGGTCGAAACGGCAGCTTGCAGGTAAAGGCCCATTTCCTCTGTAAAAGCGCCAAAACGCACCAGATCGGGGATGCCCAGTTTTTCCTTTTTGAATTTCCGAATGGAAACAAGGCTGCCGTCGACCGCGACGGGGGGCACCATGCAGTTGAAACGGCTGCCATCGGCCAGGCGGGCGTCGCAATAGGGGTTCGATTCGTCAACGCGGCGGCCCACGGCGGACACGATCTTGTCGATGATCCGCAGCAGGTGGCGTTCGTTCTTGAAGGTGATGTCGGTCAGCTCCAGCTTGCCCGCGCGTTCGACGAACACACGGTTGGGGCCGTTGACCAGAATATCGTTGACCGTTTCGTCCTTGAGCAAAGGTTCAAGCGGGCCAAGGCCCATCACCTCGTCATAAAGCTCCTGGTTCAAGGTGGCGCGGTCGTCCTTGTTCAGCGCAACCGACATCTCGTCCAGCGCCTCGGCGGCGATCGCGGCGATTTCCTGTTTCAGACTGCCTTCGGTGGCATGTTCCAGCGCTGCAAGGTTCAGGTTGTCCAGCAGCCGCTTGTGCAGCTCTGTCTTCAGTTCCTGAAGGCGGTCCTTGCGCTTTTTCTCTTTGTCCTGTGCGGCCACTTCGGCGGGCAGGCGTGGCGTGGCAACACCGGCAGGGCGGGCAAAACCCGCCTTGGGAGCAGCGGTGGCCGCAGGTGCACCGGGTCGCGCCGCAGCCGGGCTGGCTTGTGTGACTGCGGCCGTCGTCGCCGGACGCGCCGGTGCTCCGTCGGGTTTTTTGAACCGTGAAAACATTTATGCCCCCAAAAATGCGCCGTGATCGAAAGGCCCGATCAGGCCTTGCCGGATTCCACGGCCTTGTTCAGTTCGTACAAAGATTTGGCCAGCTTCTGGATGTCGCGTCGCAGCACGTTCTTGGCCGCGCTTTCGGCCAGCGGCAGGCCATGGTCATTGGCTTGCGTGACCTGAGCGCCACCATCGGACAGTTGTACTTCAAAGCTGATGTCCAGACTTTCGGCCATGCGCTTGACCCGGCTTTTCGCCGAAAGGTCGGTGAATTTCGGTGCGCGGTTCAGCACATAGCGCAGTTTTTCATGCGGCAGCCCTTCGGCCTTGAGCGCGCGCACCAGCCGCAGCACGTTCTGGGCAGAGCGCAGGTCAAGCTCCAGCAGCGCAAAGTACACATGCGCGCGGGCCAGAACCGCCTCGGTCCAGGCGACGATGGTTTTTGGCATGTCGATGATGACAAAATCGAAATTTGCCTGCGCCATGTCGATGATGCGGCCAATGTCGTCGGGTGTGACGATATCAAGCGGCAGCATGTCGGGCGGCGCGGTCAGCACATGCAGGCGGTCATTGAAGGTCAGCATCGCATGCAGAAGGGCATCGCTGTCCAACTGGCCCGCATCCGACAGAACCTCGAACACGGTTTCCTTGCGCGGCAGGTCCAGATAGGTCGCGGCAGAACCATACTGAAAGTCAAAATCGATCAGGCAGACCCGCGGACCGCCGGACTTTTCCATACTGGCCAGTTCCCAGGCCAGATTGGTGGCAAAGGTCGAGGCTCCACAGCCGCCCGCCAGCCCGTGGACCGGCAGAACCACGGCGTTGCGATCGCCCTTGGCCTTGAAGGTCGGGTGCTGGCCTTCGACCGCCTCGACCGGAGCCGCAGCGGGTGCCGCAGCAGCGGCAGGCTGCGGGGCAGGTTGCGGGGCAGGTTTGCGAATGCGTTCTACAGCTTCGTGCAGGGCGCCGGGCGGCAGCGGATAGGGCACAAAGTCATCGGCCCCCAGCCGCAGCATCTGGTGCAATGCGATCGGGCTGACCTGATCGGCAATCAGGATCACCTTGATCGAAATTTCTTTGGCCGCCTTGATGATGCCGGTGATCTTGTCCAGATCGGCCTCATCCTGATCGTTCACGGCAAGGGCGATGAACTCCATTCCCGATGCGTCGGGCTGGCCGAGGAAAAGGGCCGCATCTTCAAAGCTCAGGTCGCCCCAGGCTTCGCCAAGTTCCTTTTCCATCTCGTCGATCAGAAGATCGAAGTTCTGGACGTCACGCGATACCGTGCAGGCCAGAAGCGGCGCCGGTTCAGGTTGCAAGCTAGCCACGCTCGTCATCTTGCCTCGTGTCCTTCCGTTTACGGCCCGGGGCTGCCAGATGGCAGCGCCCCGATGGCCGGCCGCAGATCCATGCGGCAGACTGATCTCATTGATGCGAACCTGTCGGGGGAAGTTGGCGAGATTGGGGCTAAAAAATCGTCAATCTTTGAATTTTAACGGTTTGAGGCCAAATTCAAGAAACGAAAAGGGCCGCCGAAGCGGCCCTGCCCAAATATGTGCAGCGATTCTGTTATTTGCTGGGATCGACCTGGGTCTGAATCTGCGCGTTTTCAGGATGCAAGCGCACGGCCAGTTCCTGATAGTTGCGCATGATGATCGCAGCGTATTTGCCGTTGATGACCATCGGGTTGTTATCGACAAAGCCCGACACTTCGGTGACCGTGCGGCGGTTGCGCTGCTCGGGTCCGGGGGTCTGGATGACGGGGCGGGTCTTGCCATAGGACACCACCGCCTCCAGCCGCGAAGTGCTGATGCCTTCGCTGGCCAGATAGGCGACGACAGCCTTGGCCCGGCGCAAACCAAGCGCCTTGTTATAGGCGTTCGAACCGACCAGATCGGTATGGCCATAGACGCGGAACCGCACCTCGGGGAATTGCCGGATCCAGTTCGCCTGCTGGTGCAGGACGGCGCGGGTTTCCTGGGTCAGCTCTGACGAGTTGAAGGCGAAGGTGATGGTGGTTGGCACTTCGTTGGCAAAGCGCTGGCCCAGGGCGACCTGGGCATCAATCTTGCCGGTCATCACCAGTTCGTTGTTCATGGTGGGGTTGCCGAAGGTGCCGTTGTCCACATCAGAGCCAAGCTCGCTGTAGAATTCGGTGGGATTACAGGCGGCAAGGCCCATGACCATCACGGCAGCAGAGGCAGAAAGGAAAAACCGCGTGCGCATCATCTGCCTTACTCCATCACATAGCCATAGGAGCCGGAAAAGTCCTGTTTGGCCACTTCGCCAGCAGCACCCTTCTGCTTGCCCACAACATTGCCGAACAGGAAGAAATCCTTTTCCGACGGCAGCTTGATCCGGTCGGTCGGCAGGGCCAGCGCCTCGCCACGGGTCGGGCTGACCAGATGCGGCGTAACGATGATCACCAGTTCCGACTGGTTGCGTTCATATTCAGAGCTGCGGAACAGCGCGCCCAGCACCGGAATATCGCCCAGCCACGGCACCTGACCCTTGAGGTTGCGGAAATCGTCCTGCAACAGACCGGCGATGGCAAAGCTTTCGCCGTCACGCATTTCGACCGTGGTCGAGGTTTCGCGGC
>CALRKX020000076.1:0-8567 GCA_943368305.1 Erythrobacter sanguineus | reverse complement strand
GGCCTATAAAACCGGCACCTCCTATGGCAACCGCGATGCCTGGGCGATCGGGTTTGACGGGCGCCATGTTGCGGGCGTCTGGATGGGCCGCCCCGATGGCACGCCGGTTCCGGGCGCCTTTGGTGCCGATCTGGCGGCCCCGGTGCTGTTTCAGGCCTTTGCCCGGCTGAAGCCGAAACTTGATCCGCAGCCGCCCGCGCCGCCCGCCGCACTGATGCTGGCCAATGCGCAACTGCCCGTGCCGATGCGCAGCTTTCGCAACCGCCACGCGGCGTTTCAGGCGGCGGCAGATGCGCCTGCCGTCTCTTTCCCGCCCGATGGGGCCGAGGTGGAATTGCTGCCTGACGGCTTGATGGTCCGCGTTGCCGGGGGCCACGCGCCCTATACCTGGTTGGCCAATGGCGTGCCGGTCGCCCTGTCGCTGGCGGCGCGAGAGGTCATGCTGACCGGGCTGGGGCGCGGCTTTGTCACCCTGTCGGTGATTGACGCGCAGGGCTTGTCGGCACGGGCAACGGTGCGCCTGCGCTAAGCGCCGGGGGGCTGTCTGCCCCCCACCGCCTTCGGCCTCCCCCGAGAGTATTTTTGCCAAGATTAAAGGGAAAGGCGCGGGGTGGGGGGTATCCGGAGCGCCCAGACAAAAGGTCAACGCGCCAGATGCACCGAAGACATTTCAAGGATTTACACAAGAATTCACGCGTGAAACGGCCCTGGTTTCACAGCCGCTCGATCGCCAACGCAATCCCTTGACCGCCCCCGATGCACATCGTGATCAGGGCGGTTTTTCCCCCGGTCCGCTCCAGCTCATAAAGCGCTTTGGTCACGATGATTGCCCCCGTTGCCCCAACCGGATGCCCCAGCGCGATGGCCCCACCATTGGGGTTCACCTTGGCCGGGTCCAGTTCCAGCGCGCGGGTCACGGCAAGGGCCTGCGAGGCGAAAGCCTCGTTCGATTCAACCAGATCAAAGTCAGCCGGTTTCATCCCCAGCTTGGCCGCCAATTGCCGGCTGGCCGGAATCGGGCCAAAGCCCATCACCTTGGGGTCCACCCCGGCGACCGCATAGCCCATGATCCGGGCGCGCGGCACCAGCCCCGCCTTCGCGGCAGCCCCGGCCCGCGCCAGCACCAGCGCCCCCGCCCCGTCATTCAGGCCCGAGGCATTGCCCGCCGTGACCGTGCCGTCCTTTTGAAACGCAGGCCGCAGCCCGGCAAGGGTTTCCAGCGTGGTGGGCTTGGGATGCTCATCCACCGCAAAGCTGACGGGCCCCTTGCGGCTGGCAATCTCGATCGGGGCGATCTGGTCGGCGAACAGGCCAGCCGCAATTGCCCGGGCCGCGCGGGTCTGGCTTTCCACGGCGAAAGCATCCTGATCGGCGCGGCTGATCCCGGCTTCGGCGGCGACATTCTCGGCGGTGATCCCCATGTGGCCGGTGCCGAAGGGGCAGGTCAGCGCGCCGGTCATCATGTCGATCATCCGGGTATCGCCCATTTTCTGGCCCCAGCGCGCGGCCTGCACGGCATAGGGAGAGCGGCTCATGCATTCCGCCCCGCCCGCCAGCGCGAAATCGGCATCGCCCAGCAGCAGGGATTGCGTGGCCGAGACCACCGCCTGCACCCCCGAGCCACACAGCCGGTTCACGTTCATCGCCGGGGTTTCCTGCGGCACCCCCGCCTCGATGGCTGCAACGCGCGACAGATACATGTCACGCGGTTCGGTGTTGATGACATGGCCGAAGACAACCGCCCCGATCTGGTCTGGCGCAATCCCGGCGCGCCCGATGGCGGCCTTTGCCGCATGAGCCGCCAACTGGTGCGGCGCGAGCCCGGCCAAAGCGCCGCCAAAGCTGCCAATCGCGGTACGGGCGGCAGAAAGGATCACGATATCGGTCATGCGAGGGCACCTTTTGCTGATCACGTCTTGATGTCAGATTGTGCCACGCCTTCACTTCTTGCGCAGCATGACGTTGCGTCGTCACCCGGCCGATTGACATTCCCCCATCCCCGGCATTCTTGGCGCGGCGATCAGGAGAGTGATGATGCAAGACACAACCGCAACGCGCCGGGCGCTGTTGGTATCGGGGCTGGCGACCTTTGTCTTGCTGGGGGTCGCGCAGGCGATCATCGGGCCTGCCTTGCCAGTGTATCAGCAGATGTTCGGTCTGACGACCGGCGGGGCTGGCTGGCTGGTTTCGGGCTTCTGGATCGGCTGTTTTCTGGGGGTGATCGGCATCTATCTGGGGGCGGGGCGGATTGGTCCGCGCCCCGGTCTGGCCGGGTCGGCGGCCGGGGCGCTGATCATGGCATTGTCGCCATGGTGGCCTGCGGTCATTCTGGGTGGTGTGGTGTTCGGCGCCGGGTACGGCAGCCTGTCTGCGGTCTTCAATCCGCGCATCCTGTCGGCCTACGGCGCGCGCGGGCCGTCGATGATGGGGCTGTTGAATGCGATCTTTTCGCTGGGGGCGATTGCGGCACCGCTGGTCTTTCTGGCGCTGGGGGGCAGCCCGCGCGACACGCTGCTGGTGACGGCGCTGTTTGCGGTGCTGATCTGGCTGGGGGCGGGTGGGGTTTCGCGCGGTGGTGCGGGTGCCAATCAGGAGCAGACCGGGTTTCGCCTGCATTGGCCGATTCTGGCGTTCGGAGTTCTGGCTATCGGGGTAGAGGCGTCGTTGGTCAGCCTTGGGCCGACCGCGCTGATCCGGGCCGGGCTGGAGGAGACGCAAGCGGCGCGCCTGTTTTCACTGTTCTATGTGGCCTATCTGCTGGCGCGCACCTCTTTGATTTTCGTGGCCAGCCGCATTCCGGCCTTTACCATCTTTTCCGGGGCTGTTGCGGTGACACTGGTTTGTGCGCTGGGGGCGATCTTTGTCAGCCCGGTCTGGTTTTTCCCACCGCTTGGCATCAGTGCGAGCCTGTTCTTTCAGGGCTTCTTCGTCACCGGCATCCGCAAGATGGGCACCGATGCCCGCGTGCCCTCGGTGATCATCGCCTCGGGTCTGCTGGGGGCCATCGTGTTGCCGCTGATCTGCGCGCGGCTGATGGACGGTTTGGGCGACCGGGGGTTCTTCTGGCTAATTCTGGCGGCGTCGACCGCGATGCTGGCCGCCGCCATGCCGATGCATCGCCAGATGGTGCGCTAGGCGGCTTCGGGACGGATCGGCAACCGGCCGCCCTTGATCAGCCGGAAGGCATCGCGCCCCTCGATCACCACGGCGGACAACGGGCCACCAGAGGCAACCGAACTGTCGATGTTCAGCCGGTTGCCATAGTGGCGCGGCTGGTCGATGGCGGTATGGCCATGCACGATCAGCGCGCCATGGTCGCGGGCATCTTCCAGAAAGTCCTTTCGGATCCAGACCAGATCTGTTTCGGTTTGCGCCTGCATCGCGATGCCGGGGCGGATGCCCGCATGGACAAAGATCGCCTGATCGCGCTGCCACCAGTTTTGCAAACCCGCCAGAAAGGTGCGGTGTTCGGACGGAACGGCGGCGACCGCCTCGGGGTGAACCTTGCGGTTCGGGCGGTCGGCGGCATGTTTTACGCCATAGGACGCAAGGGTTTCACCGCCGCCGATCTTGTAATGCAGATAGGACAGGTCAGCGCGCAGGGCCTCATCCTGCCAGTCGGGGTTTTGCAGGAAGCCCGCGAACATCCGGTCGTGGTTGCCGCGCAGCGTGATCCAGTCCTCTCCACGCGCCTGACCAGCGATCAGGAAGTCGATCACGCCACGGCTGTCAGGCCCGCGGTCCTCGTAATCACCGACATGCACAACCGGGCCGGGGCCATTGCGCGCGATGTCATCCAGGATCAGGTCGTGAACCGCCTTCAGCTTGTCGAGATGGCCGTGAATGTCGCCAATTGCGTAAGTGTGCATCTGTGCCTCGTTTCCTGTGTCAAGGGTTAGGCGCTGCGGTGCAGCAGGACAAGGCCCCTTTGCGGGCAGGAAGCCATGCCTATATGGTCATGGTAGCGCTGACAGGAGGCGACCATGGAACTTGCAGAGATTGGTCTGGTGGGTCTGGGCACGATGGGGGCGGCACTTGCGCTGAACATCGCGGAAAAGGGGCACCGGATTGCAGTGTGGAACCGGACCGGAACGGTGACGGATGCCTTTGTGGCCGAGGCGGGCGAGTTGGCTGCGCGCGTGGTGCCGGCGCAGAGCTTGCAGGCGTTGGTCGCGGCGATTGCCCCGCCACGCGCGATTATCCTGATGGTGCCGGCGGGCGATGCGGTGGATCAGCAGATCGCGGCCTTGCGCCCCTTGCTGGGCAAGGATGACCTGATCATTGACGCGGGCAACGCCAATTTCCACGATACAGAGCGGCGGTCTGCCGAGGCAGAGGCGCAGGGCGTGCCCTTTATCGGCATGGGTGTTTCTGGAGGCGAAGAAGGCGCGCGCCATGGTCCGTCGATAATGGGCGGCGGGCCAAAGGCGGCTTGGGACCGGGTGGCCCCGGTGCTTGCCGCGATTGCCGCACGGCATGGCGATGTGCCTTGCGCGACATGGATGGGGCCGGGCGGCGCGGGGCATTTCGTGAAAACCGTGCATAACGGCATCGAATATGCCGACATGCAGATGATCGCCGAGGTTTACGGGTTGATGCGTGATGGTCTGGGCATGGCAGCGCCCGCGATAGCCGAGGTGTTCGAGGGCTGGAATACCGGGGCCTTGCGGTCTTACCTTGTGGAAATCTCGGGTGCTGTGGCGCGCGCGGTTGACCCGGAAACCGGGGCCGCCATGCTGGATATGATCCTTGATGCGGCGGGGCAAAAGGGCACCGGGCGCTGGACGGCGATCGAGGCGCAGCATCTGGCGGCCCCGGTGCCGGTGATCGAGGCGGCGGTGATGGCGCGCAACGTCTCGTCCCGGCTGGCCGAGCGTCAGGCGGGGCAGGCGGCTTTTGGTGCCGGGCCGCAGGCGGTTTCGTTGAGTGTGGAAGAGTTGGAAGGCGCGCTGATCGCGGGCAAGATCCTGTGTTATGCCCAAGGCTTCACCATGCTGGATGCGGCGTCGAAAACCTTTGGCTGGGGCGTGCCCTTGCCCGAATGTGCCAAGGTCTGGCGCGCGGGCTGCATCATCCGGTCGGACATGCTGGACCAGATGGCACAGGCGCTGACCGAAGACCCCACGCGCAACCTGATCCTTGCACCGTCCTTTGCCGCGCTGCTGAAACAGCACCATGGGGCCTTGCGCAAGGTGGTCGCGGCGGCGGCACTGAACGGGCATGGGTTGCCCGCGCTGTCGGCGGGGCTGGCATGGTTCGACCTGATGCGCACGGCGCGCGGCACGGCGAACATGATCCAGGGCCAGCGCGATTTCTTTGGCGCCCACGGCTTTGACCGGCTGGACGGCAAGCCCATCCATCACGGGCCTTGGGGCGGGCATGCTTGACCACATTTTCCTGACGGTAAGCGATCTTGGCCGATCGGTGGCTTTTTATCAGGCTGTGCTACCAAATCTCGGCATCGTCGCGCGGCATGATTATGACGGAAAAGACGGTCCGCCCGGACACCCGGACCTGAAAGGGTTCGGGGCAGGGGGGCGGATATTCTTCTGGCTTCGGCAGGGACAGGTTGCGCCGGGGGCGGTTCATGTCGGCTTTGTCGCGCGATCCGAGGAAGAGGTTCGCGCGGCCTATGCGGCGGCAGTGGCCGCCGGGGCAAGCGAAATCCACCCGCCGGGACCGCAACAGCACTATGATCCACGTTATTATGCCGCGCAGGTTGCTGACCCCGATGGCCATAGCCTGGAGTTCGTTTTTAAAAGCTGGCAGCACGAATAAGGCAAAAGGCCCGAGGTTTCCCTCGGGCCTTTTCAATCACGCGCCGACGAATTCCAGCGGTTTCACCTGGCTGAACATGCCAGTGTTTTCCAGCGTTTCAACCACCTTGGGATCCAGCGCCTGATCCAGATAGAGGATCGCGATGGCATCCTGCCCCACGCCCGACCGGCCAAGGGTAAAGTTGGCGATGTTCACGCCGTTCTTGCCCATGGTCATGCCCAACAGGCCGATGATGCCCGGCACGTCTTCGTTGGTGGTGTAAAGCATGTGGCGACCGACTTCGGCGTCGATGTTGATGCCCTTGATCTGGATGAAGCGCGGCTTGCCATCGGCAAAGCAGGTGCCCGCGACCGAGCGTTCGCGCTTGTCCGTCACCATGGTGACCTTGATATAGGCATCAAACACCCCGGTCTTGTCCTGACGCGTGGTCGAGATCTGGATGCCCTTGTCCTTGGCCACGATGGGGGCCGAGACAAGGTTCACATCGGGGTTTTGCGCCTTGAGCACGCCCGCGATGACCGACTGGTTCAGCGCGGCCAGGTTCATGTCGGCCACGCGGCCATCATAAAGGATGTTGATGGCGCGGATCGGCTCATCCGTCATCTGGCCGATGAAGGCGCCCAGATGGCTGGCCAGCTTGATCCACGGCCCCATCACGGCGGCCTGTTCGGCGGTGACGTTCGGCATGTTAAGCGCGTTCTGCACCGCGCCGGTCAGCAGATAATCCGACATCTGTTCGGCCACTTGCAGCGCCACATTCTCCTGCGCTTCGGTGGTCGAGGCGCCAAGGTGGGGCGTGACCACCACGTTGGGCAGGTTGAAGAGGGGGCTGGCAGTGGCGGGCTCCACCTCGAACACATCGAAGGCAGCGCCCGCGACATGGCCCGATTTCAGCGCCTCGGCCAGCGCCGCCTCATCGACCAGACCGCCACGCGCGCAGTTGATGATGCGCACGCCGGGTTTGGTTTTCGCCAGGGATTCGGCGTTCAGGATGCCCTTGGTCTTGTCGGTCAGGGGCACATGCAGGGTGATGAAATCGGCGCGGGCCAGAAGCTCTTCCAGTTCCACCTTTTGCACGCCAAGGGCCTTGGCCCGCTCTTCCGACAGGAAGGGGTCATAGGCCACAACCTTCATGTGCAGGCCAACCGCGCGGTCACAGACGATGCCGCCGATGTTGCCCGCGCCAATCACGCCAAGGGTCTTGTTGAACAGCTCCACCCCCATGAACTTTGACTTTTCCCATTTACCGGCATGGGTCGAGGCGGAGGCTTCGGGCAGTTGGCGGGCGACGGCGAACATCATGGCGATGGCATGTTCGGCGGTGGTGATCGAGTTGCCGAAGGGCGTGTTCATCACGATCACGCCTTTCTTGGAGGCGGCCGGAATATCGACATTGTCCACACCGATCCCGGCGCGGCCAACCACTTTCAGGTTGGTGGCATTGGCCAAGAGCTTGTCGGTGACCTTGGTCGCGGACCGGATGGCAAGGCCGTCATACTGACCGATGATCTCGGCCAGCTTTTCCTTGTCCTTGCCAAGTTTCGGCATGTAATCCACCTCGACCCCACGGTCGCGGAAGATCTGGACGGCGGTTTCACTCAGTTCGTCGGAAACAAGAACGCGGGGGGCCATTATGGGGCATCCTTCGGGTTTTGGGAGCGGAAAGGTGCGTGAAATCACGCAGCTTACGGGTATGGCGGGTAGGGTGCGTGCTATGCACGCACCGCTTTATGCGGCCTGCGCCAGCGCCGCGATTTCGGCGTTGAAGGCGTATTCGATCCACGGCAGCAGGGCCTGCACATCCGAGGTTTCGACCGTGGCACCGCACCAGATGCGCAAGCCAGCCGGGGCATCGCGATAGGCGCCCGCGTCCAGCGCGACGCCTTCCTTTTCCAGCCGCTTGGCGACGTTCTTGGCGAAGGTCGCACCATCGGTGATGCGCGGATCGGTGAACTTGAGGCAGACCGAGGTGCAAGAGGCGGTGGCCGGATCAACCGCCAGATTGGCGATCCAGTCTTTATCCGCGATGAAATCGGCGATGGCCTTGGCGTTGGCTTCGCTGCGGGCGATCAGCCCCTTCAGCCCGCCGATGGTCTGCGACCATTTCAGCGCGACAAGGTAATCTTCGACACACAGCATCGAGGGGGTGTTGATCGTTTCGCCCACGAAAATGCCTTCGGAGATTTTGCCCTTGGAGGTCAGGCGGAAAATCTTGGGCAGGGGCCACGCCGGGGTATAGCTTTCCAGCCTTTCCACCGCGCGGGGCGACAGGATCAGCACGCCATGCGCACCCTCACCGCCCAGCACCTTTTGCCACGAGAAGGTCACCACATCCAGCTTGTCAAACGGCAGGTCCATCGCAAAGGCGGCGCTGGTGGCGTCGCAGATGGTCAGGCCGGCGCGGGAGGCGGGGATGGCATTGCCATTGGGCAGGCGTACGCCGCTGGTGGTGCCGTTCCAGGTGAAGACCACGTCCTTGTCAAAATCGACGGTGGTGAAATCGACAATCTCGCCATAGGGCGCGATTTTCACAGTGGCCTCCAGCTTGAGCTGTTTGACCACATCGGTCACCCAGCCTTCGCCAAAGCTTTCCCAAGCCAGCATTTCCACGGGGCGGGCGCCCAGAAGGCTCCACAGTGCCATTTCCACGGCGCCGGTGTCAGAGGCGGGCACGATGCCGATGCGGTAATCGGCAGGCACGCCCAGAATGTCACGGGTCAGGTCAATCGCCTCTTTCAGCTTGGCCTTGCCAACGGCGGCACGGTGAGAGCGGCCCAAGGGCGCATCAG
>CALRKX020000075.1:0-8631 GCA_943368305.1 Erythrobacter sanguineus | reverse complement strand
ATCTGCGCACCTATCGCCCCGATGTGGCCATCATCGATCTGGGCCTGCCCGACGGCAACGGCCTTAGCCTGATCGCCGAGCTGGCGCGCTCTACTCACCGGCCAGAGGCGATACTGGCCACCTCTGGTGACCCGGCGGGCCGTGCGGCGGCGCTGGATGCGGGGTCCGACGGTTTCATGGAAAAGCCCATCGAAAGCGTAGCCTTGTTCTGCCGCCAGTTGAATGCGGTCATGCCGCTGCGGGGCCTGACTTCGGTGCTGGACCGGGATGAGGCGCTGCGCCCCGATCCGTTGGCCCTGCATGACGATCTGGAACGCGCCGCCGAACTGCTGACACGTCAGGTGCCGCCGGGCCGTTATGTCGCGGGTTTTGTGCGCGGGCTGGCGGGCCAGATGCATGATGCGCCCCTGGCCGAAGCGGCGCGTGCCGCGCGCATCGGCGTGCCGGGGGGGATCAGTGCACTAAAGGGGATGATCGACGATCACCTGACCACGCCGCCGCCTGCCTTCACCCGGGGGCGCTCCGGTTCATAGCGCCCTCTGTCAAAATGCGAATCGACCTGCTATCCTGACAAAAATGACGGAATAGTCAGGGGCAGTATGATCGACCAAGACCTGCGTGACCGCATCCTTGCGGAGCCGGATGTGATTCTGGAGGATCGCGACGTGATGTCCGCGCTGATCGGCGCGAACGAACGGCGCATGGGGTCGAACATCGTCGATCTGCGCGGCATCGCGATGGAGCGGCTGGAATCCCGCCTGGACCGGCTGGAAGATACCCATCGCACCGTCATCGCCGCCGCCTATGAAAACCTGGCCGGCACCAACCAGATTCACCGCGCAATCCTGCAAATGCTGGACCCGCTGAGCTTTGAAGACTTCATCAAGGCCCTTGCCACCGATGTCGCGGCCACGCTGCGGGTGGATTGCGTGCGCCTTGTCCTTGAATCGGTTCAGGAATCCGAAGACCCCAACGTTCGCAAGCTGGGCCAGACGCTGATCGTGGCGCAGCCCGGCTTTGTCACCGATTATGTCTCTGGCGGGCGCAACGTGCCCCTGCGCCCCGTGGTGCTGCGGCAGGTGCTGCCGGAATCGGACATGCTTTATGGCGAGCGCGCGGGCTGGGTCCGGTCAGAGGCGCTGATGAAGCTGGATTTCGGCACCGGCCGCCTGCCCGGCCTTCTGGCCCTTGGTGCCGAAGATCCGCATCAGTTCCGCCCGACACATGGCACCGACCTTCTGGCCTTTTTTGCGGGCATCTTCGAACGCACCATGCGGCGCTGGCTGGGCTGATGTCGCCGCCCGTCGCCCTGCTGGCCCCCGCCTGGTCCGACGCGATGTCCCGCTGGCTGGACCAGCGGCGCGCGTTGGACGGGGCCGCCGCCAAGACGGTCGAGGCCTATCGCCGCGACGTCGCGGGATTTCTGGCCTTTCTTGCCCAGCATCGCGGCGGGGCCGAAGGCATCGGCACCCTGACCGACCTGCCCGCGACAGAGCTGCGAAGCTGGATGGCGGCCGAGCGTTCGCGTGGCCTGTCGGCACGGTCGCTGGCGCGGTCGCTTTCGGCGGTAAAGGGCTTTTTGTCCTGGATCGCCGACCGCGACGGAGGTGATGTGACCGCCGTTTTGCAAGCCCGCGGGCCGAAATACCGCCGCCGCCTGCCGCGCCCCGTCTCGCCCGAGGCGGCGACCAGCCTGATCGATAGGGTGGGCGACCAGGCGCGCGAGCCATGGGTCGCCGCGCGGGATGAGGCGGTGGTGACCCTGCTTTACGGCTGCGGCCTGCGCATATCCGAGGCCTTGGGCCTGACCGGCGCCGCCCATCCACTGCCCGAGGTGCTGCGCATCACCGGCAAGGGCGGCAAGGAACGCATCGTCCCCGTGCTGCCCGCCGCCAAAGATGCCGTGGCGCGTTATGCCCGTCTGTGCCCCTTTGACCTTGCGTCCAACGAACCGCTGTTTCGCGGTGCGCGGGGCGGCGCACTGAATGCGCGGCTGATCCAGTCGGTGATGGAAAAGGCGCGGATGCAACTGGGCCTGCCCGCCACCGCCACCCCCCATGCCATGCGCCACAGCTTTGCCACGCACCTTCTGTCGGCGGGCGGCGATCTGCGCGCGATCCAGGAGTTGTTGGGCCATGCCTCGCTTTCAACCACTCAGGCCTATACCGCCGTTGATGCCGCTCGCCTGATGGAAGTCTATGAAAAGGCGCATCCCCGCGCCTAAGCCGCGTCTGAATCGTTGCACGCAGCTTTGGTTTGCGGCAGGAAAGAGCCATGGATATCCGTATCAAAGCCCTTTCCGTCCACTTGCTGACCGCCACCGGCGCCGTCCTGTCGATGTTCGCCATGCTGGCCGCCGTCGAGGAAAAGTGGAGCCTGATGTTCCTGTGGCTGGTGGTCGCGCTGATCGTCGATGGCGTTGATGGCCCCTTGGCGCGCCGCTATGACGTGGGCCGCAACTGGCCGAACTATGACGGTGTGCTGATGGACCTGATCGTCGATTACCTGACCTATGTCTTCATCCCCGCCTATGCCCTGTTCAAATCTGGGCTGCTGTCGGGGTGGACCGGCTGGTTCGCGATCATTGTGATCTGTTATGGCTCGGTGATCTATTTCGCCGATACCCGCATGAAAACCAAGGATAAAAGCTTTTCCGGCTTTCCCGCCTGCTGGAACATGGTGGTGCTGGTGCTGTTTGCCCTTGCCCCCAGCCAGACCACGATTCTGGTTGTCGTCACCGGGCTGACCATTGCGATGTTCCTGAACCTGAAGTTCATCCACCCCACCCGCACCAAGCGTTGGATCAACATCTCGTTGCCGGTCGCGCTGGCTTGGGTTGTCTTTGCCGGTTGGGCCGCATGGCGAAATTTCGAGGAAGGCTCGCTGGCCCATTGGGGTCTGGTGGCGACCTCGCTTTACCTCTGCCTTGCCGGAATCGTGCAGCAGATCGTGCCGCAGGGCGTCAAGCGGATCAGCTAGATCCGCGTCAGGATCACGCCCCCCACGATCACAACCGCCGCCAGCGCCTTGCCTTTGGTCATCCGCTCGCCGAAGGCCAGCCAGCCGATCAGCACCGCGAACAGGATCGAGGTTTCGCGCAGCGCCGCAACAACGGCAATCGGCGCAATCGTCATCGCCCAGACCGACACGCCATAGGCTCCATAGCTGGCAGCCGAGGCGATGAAGCCCACGCCCCAAGGCTTGGCCTGACGCGGCAGAATGGCCAGCCCGCGCCACAGCAGCATCCCGGTGGCAAAGAACAGCCCGTCCACCACGAAAACCCAGGCCACATAGGCCACCGCATCGCCCGCCACCCGCGCACCGTGACCGTCCAGCATGGTATAACTGGCCGTGGCACAGGCCGACCCCAACGCAAAGGGCAGCATCTTGCGGCTTTCGCCATTGGCGAAAATTCCCTGCGCCATCAGCAAGATACCGCATCCCAGCACGAAGATGCCGGCATATTCATGCAAGGTCAGGCTGTCAGTCGCCATCTGGCTGGGAAAGGCCAGCGCCAGCAAGGGCCCGGCCACCGCCACGATCAGCGGCGCCGATCCGCGCGCAATGGGATAGACCCGGCTCAGATCGCCATGCTCATAGGCAAAGGTCAGGAAGGATTTATAGAAGAAATGCGCGCAGCCCGCCGCCAGAACCCAAGGCCAGGCGGCGGGGTTCAGCGTGGGCCGCATCGCCGCCACGGCCAGGCCGATCGGCACCTCGCCAATCGACAGCACCACCATGGCCCCAAGGCGCGAGGCCCCGACCTTGATCAGCGAGTTCCACAATGCATGAAGAAAGGCCGATCCCAGAACGGCCATCATTACCCAAAAGGTCACCGCTGCGCCTCATCCTGCCTGTCGTAAAACCGTTACATTTCGCTGGATGCCGGGGAAAGGGGCCATGGTCAGGTGGCGCTAACGCTTTCGGCGCGTGGCCTTAGACAAGTCACAAAAGCAGTCCAGCAGCGCCCTCGTGCCTGAGCAGCCAGACCTTGGTTTCCACCCCGCCCGCTCCGGAATAGCCGCCAAGGCCAGCGGCCCCCAGCACGCGGTGGCAGGGCACGATCACCGGCAAGGGGTTGGCCCCGCAAGCCTGCCCGATGGCTTGGGCCGAAACCCCCAACCCCTTGGCCAACTCGCCATAGGTCTGCGTCTCGCCAAAGGGAATATCGCACAGCGCCGCCAGAAAGCGGGCCTGAAACCCCTGCCCCAAGGCAAGCGGCAAATCGAACACCCGCAGATCGCCCGCGAAATAGGCCAGCAGTTGCGCCTTTGCCGCCTCCAGCAACGGGGTGGTTTCGGTCACGCTGAACAGCCCGCCCCAGCGCAGCGCACTGATCCGCCCGCCCTCCTCGGTAAGGGTCAGCACCCCTAGCGGGCTATCCAGGCTGGCCACATGCGTGTCCATCCTCACATCCTGTTCGCTTCGGCCAGGGGGCGGAAGGCCTCTCGCAGCATGTCGGCCATGCCCTCAATCGCGGGCGAAGTGCCACGCGGATTGCGGCGCAGCACCACGCGTGCGCTATCGACGATGGGAAAGCCGTCCTGCGACGTCAATTCGCGGCACCCTGCCGGGATCGTGCTGCGCGACAGGGGCGCGATGGCCAACCCGTTCACCACCGCCACCCGGAACCCCGCCGCCAGATCGCAGGTCCAGGCTGGACGCCAGTCGATCCCCTGCTTGTTGAGTGAGGCTTCGGCGAAATCGCGACACCAGTCCGACCGGAAATAAATGCCCACCGGCACCGGCCTGCGCAAATGCTGGGCATGGGCGACCGAGGTCACCCAGACTGTCGGATCGATGCACAGGATTTCGCCATCCTGCACATAGCTCCAGTCATAGATCACGGCGAGGTCCAACTCATCCGCCTCCAGCGCCCGCATCTGACCTTCGGAATGGTCGCAACGCACCGTCACCTGCAAGCCTTCGTGGCGTTCATCAAACGCCGCCAGCGCGCGGGGCAGCACGGTGCCAGAGTATTCATCGGGGATACCCACCCTGACCGGCCCGACCAGTGGCTTTTCCCGCAGCGCAATCGAGGCTTCGTCCAGCAACGACACCACACGGCGGGCATAGGGCAACAGCTGCTCGCCCCGCGGGGTAAGGGCCACGCCGCGCGCAAGACGGTCAAACAGCGGCTGACCCAAAACATCCTCCAACCGCTTGATCTGCAACGAAACCGCCGATTGCGTGCGCAACAGGCGGCCCGCAGCGGCGGTAACCGATCCGGTATCGGCCACCGCCAGAAAGCTGCGCATCAGGTCACTTTCCAACGGTATCTGCATCGCCACCACCCATAAGCCACACATATGGTAGCCATGAAACCTATTCGTTTGTCAAATGACAACCCCTGCCCCATATTCAAAGGGCAAGTAAAGGAGGCCATCATGTTTCACCGTTTTCTCAACCTGATGCAGATGCGCCGGTCCACCGCGTTTTTGCTGGCGCGGAACGATGACCGGCTTCTGGATGACATCGGTCTGACCCGCGACGATCTGAACGCTCTGCACATGGGCGTGGCGGACGATTCGCGCTGGATCGCCAGTTTCCATTCCCAACCGGCCAAGCGGGGACTCCCTGTCGCCTGCTAGGTAAACTCTTCGCGGCGGGCACCCGATCTTTCTGGGCCCCCGCGAAGCCATTTATGCGAAGGGCGGGCACTTGGCCCGCCCTTCTTCGTTTCCTATCCCAGCCTTACCCCAGTGCCGCGTTGCACCGCGCACAGGTGCCGGGGTGCTTGTGGCTGCCGACATCGGGCAGCACTTTCCAGCAGCGTTCGCATTTCTGGCCATCCGCCTTTTCAAAGACCACGCCGATGCCCGGCACTTCGGGCAGGCGGAAGGCCTCTTGCGGTTCCGGGTCAGCGGTCAGAGAAATACCGCTGGTGATGCACAGATCGGCAAATTCCACCGATTTCAGCGCGGCCAGAATGGCGGTATCGGCCACATGAACCACAGGCGCCGCCTCCAGGCTGGCCCCGATCACCTTGGCGGTGCGCTGCACTTCCAAGGCACCCGTCACGACGCGGCGGGCGGTGCGGATGCCCTCCCACTTCGCCGCCAGCCCAGGGTTCAGCCAATCGGCGGGCGTCTCGGGGAAGTCGGTCAGGTGGACCGACGACTCGTCACCCGGGTTCCGGCACAGCCAAACCTCTTCCATGGTGAACACCAGGATCGGGGCCAGCCAGGTGGTCAGGCGCTGGAACAACAGGTCCAGCAGCGTGCGCGCGGCGCGGCGGCGCGGGTCGCCGGGCGCGTCGCAATACAGGCTGTCTTTCCGAATGTCGAAATAGACCGCCGACAGATCCGTGGTGCAGAAAGTGAACAGCTTTTGGAACACGCCCTGGAAGTCGTACTTGGCATAACCGGTGCGCACCTCGGCATCGAGTTCGGCCAGCCGGTGCAGAACCCAGCGTTCCAGCTCTGGCATATCGGCCGGGGCCACCCGCTCGGCCTCGGTAAAGCCGGCAAGGTTGCCCAGCAGGAACCGCATGGTGTTGCGCAGGCGGCGATAGCTGTCGGCCACACCTTTCAGGATTTCCTTTCCGATGCGCAGGTCGATCGTATAATCCGACTGTGCCACCCAAAGCCGCAGGATGTCGGCACCGTATTCCTTGATAACCTCTTCCGGCGCCACGGTATTCCCAAGGGACTTGGACATTTTCATGCCCTTCTCGTCCAGGGTGAAGCCGTGGGTCAGAACGCCCCGGTAAGGTGCCCGCCCCTTGGTGCCGCAAGATTGCAGCATCGAAGAATGGAACCAGCCGCGGTGCTGGTCGGTGCCCTCCAGATAGAGATCCGCCAGCCCATCGGGTGCGCCATCCTCGCGGTCGCGCAGCACGAAGGCGTGGGTTGACCCGCTATCGAACCACACGTCAAGAACGTCATAGACCTGCTGGTAATCTTCGGGGTCCACGATACCCGCCAGCACCCGCTCTTTGAAGCCCGCCACATACCAGACATCGGCGCCCTCAGCCTCAAACGCGGATTTGATGCGGGCGTTGACCTCGGCGTTCCGCAGCAGGAAATCGGGCGCGGTCGGTTGCGCCCCTTTCTTGACGAAACAGGTCAGCGGCACGCCCCAGGCGCGTTGACGCGACAGAACCCAGTCGGGCCGCGCCTCGATCATCGAATGCAGGCGATTGCGGCCGGTGACCGGCGTCCACTCGACCAACTGATTGATCGAATTGAGCGCACGGCTGCGGATCGTGTCGCCATAGGTGGACATGCCGTCCTCAAGCGTCTTGTCGATGGCGACAAACCACTGTGGTGTATTGCGATAGATCAGCGGCGCCTTCGACCGCCACGAATGCGGGTAGGAATGCTTCAGCTTGCCCTTGGCGAACAGCGCCCCTTGGGCTGCCATCGCCTTGATATTGCTGACATTGGCCGGCCCTTCCTTGCCATCTGGCAGGATGATGTGCTGCCCGCCGAACAAGGGCAGGCTGGTGCGATAGCTGCCATCGGGTTCGACGTTATAGGTCATTGGAAGCTGGAACTTCAGCCCCATCTGATAGTCGTCATCGCCATGGCTGGGCGCGGTATGAACAAACCCGGTGCCCGCATCATCGGTGACGTGATCGCCGGGAAGAAGGGGCACATCATAGTCCCACTCGCCCTGCCCGCCTTCGATGCCGCGATAGGGGTGGGCGGTGATCATGCCTGTCAGATCCTCGGCCGAAACATCGGCAAGGCGGCGCACAAACTCTGGGCCTGCCAACTTGGCTTGGGTAAAGACAGCCTCGGCCAGCGCATCGGCAAGGATCAAACGCTGCCCGATGGTGGCCGAACTTTCGGCCGGACGTCCGATGATCTCATAAAGCCCATAGGCGATGCCGGGGCCAAAGCTGATCGCGCGGTTTTGCGGGATGGTCCAGGGGGTGGTCGTCCAGATCACCACATCGGTGTGGGTTTTGGTGAACAGCGCATCCTGGGCATGGATGACAGGGAACCGCACCCAAACCGTGTGGCTGGTGTGGTCGTGATACTCCACCTCGGCCTCGGCCAACGCGGTTTTCTCAACCGGAGACCACATCACCGGCTTGGACCCCTGATAGAGTGAGCCGTTCATCAGGAAGCGCATGAACTCATCGGCGATGACCGCCTCGGCGTGGTAGTCCATGGTCAGGTAGGGCCTGTCCCACTTGCCGGTCACGCCCAGCCGCTTGAACTCACCGCGCTGCACGTCAATCCAGCCCTCGGCGAATTTGCGGCATTCCTGACGGAAGGCGACCACATCCACGTCGTCCTTGTTCAGGCCCTTGGCGCGGTATTGTTCCTCGATTTTCCATTCGATCGGCAGGCCGTGGCAATCCCAGCCGGGCACATAACGGGCGTCGCGGCCCATCATCTGCTGGCTGCGCACCACCATATCCTTCAGCACCTTGTTCAACGCGTGGCCGATGTGCAGGTGCCCGTTGGCGTAAGGAGGGCCGTCGTGCAGCACGAAGGGCGCACGGCCCTTTCGCGCACGCAGGCGGTCATAGACGCCCAGCTTTTCCCACCGGGCCAGCCAGTCGGGTTCGCGCTGCGGCAGGCCAGCACGCATGGGAAATTCGGTTTCGGGCAGGAAAACGGTGTCGCGGTAGTCAGGAGTGTCGGCGCACATCGGATGCGGTCCTTGGAAAGGGCG
>CALRKX020000074.1:0-8669 GCA_943368305.1 Erythrobacter sanguineus | reverse complement strand
GGCAGCGCAAGGTCCAGCCGGATCGGCCCGACGCTGGTGGCATAGCGCACCCCCACCCCCGCGCCCGCCTGCCAGCCGCCAAAGTCATCGAAAAACCCCATGGCATCCACGCGGCCCACATCGACAAAGCCGACACCGCCGATCTTTTCGGTGATCCGCATCCGACCTTCCAGCGAGCCACCAAGGAAGTGGGTGCCGCCGGTGCGGAACGTATCCGGCCCGCTGCGCAAGACATTCACACCTAGCGACTGATAGGGCTGTCCCCGCACCGTGCCGCCGCCGCCCGAATAGAACAGATAGTCGCGCGGCGTGCCCAGCAGGCTGGACCCGACCACCGCCCCCATCTGGAACCGTGCCGCCACAACAAAGCGGTCCCGGTCGCCAAAGCCTCGATAGCCCCGCGCATCCAGCGTGAAGCGCGCGCCGCTGTCGGTGATGCCAAAGCCCAGGAATGGCTTGGCCTCGGCCTCGAAATAATAGCCGCGGGTGGCATCGGTGGTGCTGTTGCGGCGGTCCCATGTCAGCCCCAGCGGCAGGGCAAGATTGCGGTAAAGCCGGTCACTGCTGATATCGGTGACCGAAAGGTATGTGTAGTCCACCCCCGCCCGGCCCGTCAGGCTGCGGGAAAAGCGGTGGGTCACGCCGGTAGACAGGGTGAACACCTCGCCCGTATAATCCGTTTCGTCCAGATGGCCGATTTCGGTCGCAAAGGTCAGCGTGGTATCGGGGGTGAAGGTTGCGGGGCGACTAAGCGCCATCTTCAGCGCATAATCGGTGCCGCTGCTGCCGCCACCCAGGTTGCGCAGCTCTCCGTCAATCGACAGCCGCTCTCCGCCGCCGAACAGGTTGCGGTGCAGCCAGCCGGCGGTGATCGATGCACCGTCCGGGCTGGCCAGTTCGGCGCCAAAGGTATAGCGCCGCCGTGTTTCCTCAACCACGCTCAGGTGGAACGGCAGCAGGTCGGGCGGGGCGATGGCGTCGCCCTCTTCCAATGCGACCGAACGGAACACACCCGACCGCCGCAGCCGGTCCTTGGCCAGTTCAATCTCTTCGGGGCTGTAAATCTTGCCTTCAGGCAGGCCGGCGATGGCGCGGATACGTTCGGTCCGCATCCGCTGATTGCCGCTGATTGTCAGCGGGCCAAACCGCAGGAGAGGGCCGGGGTCCAGCGTGATGTCAGCCGACAGGGTGGCGTTGTGATGGTCGGCCACAAGATCCTGTGCCGCCACGCGGGCCTTGGCGTGCCCCACCCCGCGCCAGGCGTCGATTCCGGCTGAAACCGCCTCCAGCACCAGACCGCTTTCGGCGGGTTTGCCGCTCCCGAAGCTTTCGGGCAGTTCGGCCTTGCGCGGCAAAGGATGCACGCTGGCGTGCGATAGGCGAAAGGCGGGGCCGGGTTCGACCACCACCTCGATCCTGTCAATCCGCACCGGGGCATCCAGGGGCGCAATCGCCGCCGCCTCGCGCCCGTCGATATAGACGTGGATCACCGCCGAATAATGGCCCGCCGCATAGAGCGCATTCAGCAAACTGCCGTATTCGGCCTGAGAATCGGCAAACAGGTCTTGTGCGGCGGTATTGCCCTCGGCTTTCGAGGTCAGCAGGATCGACGCACCTTTCAGCACCTCTTGCAGTGCCTTGTCCGCGCCGGGGGCGGCGAAAACCAGTGTCTCCAGCGCCCGGACGGGCGACGCGCCCAATACCAGGGCCAAACAACCAGCAAAAAGCGGGCCACAACGACCCATCGTGATCATGGGCATCCTGATCCCCCAGATGCGGTGGCAAACTATCGCCCGCTCCCCGCCAAAGGGCAATGGGTTGGCGTGCCGATTTCGGCATCCGCCCAAGCGACGGCACCTTTTCGCCAAGGCAAGGATGTGCTTCCTTGTTTGCGCAAACGGGGGACGGGGAGGAAACCTGATGCAGTCAGGTAAATTGCGCGGCATGCGGCTTGGTCGGCGGCAGATGCTGGCCGGTATGGTGGCGGCCCCGGCCTTGCTGTCGGCCCGTTCCGCGCTGGCGGCGACCGATGGTGTGGCTGTGGTTGACAATTGGTATCGGCTGACCCTGGAACTGGTGCGCCATACGCCGATCTATTCGCCCCCGGTGGCAAGCCGGGCCTTTGCCTATATGGGCGTCATCTTGCAGGAATGCCTTGCGGGCGGACCAGAGGGGCTGCTGTCATTGGCCGGACAGGTGAACGCGCTGACCGCGCCGCCGATCACCGAAGGCCCGGTGGATCCTGCGTTGACCCTGCACACCGCCCTTTCAACCGCAACGCAGAGCCTGTTTTCCCATACCGGCCCCACCGGCCAGCGCGCCATGGCTGCGATGGAACGCAACCTGACGGCCAAGCTGTCCGCCGCCCCCAATGCCAGCGCCAGCATCGCGCGGGGCAAGGCGGTTGCCGATCATGTGCTGGCCTGGGCCAGCACAGATGGCGGCGCAAAGATTGAAAACATGGGCTTTCCGCAGCAAGCGGTGAAAGATGCCAAGCCATGGCAATGGGTGCCCACCAGCAAGATCGCCCAGCAGCAGGCCCCCCTGTTGCCGCATTGGGGCGATGTGCGTCCCTTTTCCATGGCGGGTGCCGCCGATTGCGGGCTCCCGCCGCCGCCCAGTTATAGTGAGATCGCCGGTTCGGCCTTTTATGACGAGGCCAAAGAGGTTTATGACACCGCCCGCACCCTGACCGATGACCAGAAGGCCGTTGCCCGGTTCTGGTCTGACGATCCGATGCTGTCGCCCACCCCGCCCGGCCACTGGATTTCCATTCTGCGTCAGATTTCCGACCGCGATTCCCTGCCGCTGGATCGTCAGGTCGAGGCGCTGGCCCTGTTGGGCATGGCAATGGCGGATGCGTTCATCTGCTGCTGGAAGTCCAAGTTCGACTATAATCTGGTCCGTCCGGTTACCTATATCAACCGGATCATCGACAAGTCTTGGCAACCCTTGCTGAACACGCCGCCCTTTCCCGAATACCCTTCGGGTCATTCAACCCAATCGGGTGCGGCGGCTGGGGTTCTGGCCCATCTTTTCGGGGACCAATTCGCCTTTAGTGACGCGACGCATGAGGATGACGGTCTGCCCACCCGCAGCTTTCCCAGCTTTGCCGCCGCTGCGGAAGAGGCGGCCCTGTCGCGCCTTTATGGCGGTATTCATTTCCGCTCTGCCATCGAGCAGGGGCTTGCGCAGGGGGCCTGCGTGGCGGGCCATGTTGCACAACTGAAAACGAGAGCTGCATGATGCGAGTGTTGCTTGCCCTTGCCTTCGCCTTCGCCGCCGGGTCTGCATTGGCGCAAACCCCGGCCTTTGTGACGGAACCCTCTGCGGGCTTGACGACGCCCTATATGGGCGATTGGCAATATATGGTTGGCGGCGGTGTCGCGGTTTTTGATTGCGACGGTGATCAGAAGCAGGATGTATTTCTTGCAGGTGGCCAGGGCATTGCGGGTCTTTACCGCAACATCTCGGCGGTTGGGGGCGATCTGCGGTTTCAGCCGGCGGACAGCGGGTTGGAGATGGATGCCGTGACCGGCGCATGGCCGCTGGATGTTGATAGCGACGGGCTGACCGATCTGGCGGTGATGCGAGTGGGGCGGAACCGGCTGATGAAGGGGCTGGGAGGCTGCAAGTTCCGCGATGCCAGCACCGACTGGGGGTTTGATGGCGGGGACGGCTGGTCCACCGCGTTTTCGGCGACATGGGAAAAGGGGGCCAACTGGCCAACGCTGGCCGTGGGCAATTATATTGACCGTACGCAGGATGCCTTTCCCTGGGGAAGCTGCACCGACAACTGGTTGCACCGGCCTGCCGGGGCAACGGGCTTTGCTCCACCCCTGCCGCTGACACCCAGTTACTGCGCGCTGTCTATCCTGTTTTCCGACTGGTCGGGCACGGGCAATGTGGATCTGCGGGTCTCGAACGATCGCGAATATTACAAAGGCGGGCAGGAGCAGCTTTGGCACGTTGAGCCGGGCCAGCCGCCCCGGCTTTATACCGAGGCCGAGGGCTGGAAGCGCCTGCGTATCTGGGGCATGGGTATTGCCAGCCGCGATATTGACGCCAATGGCAAGACAGAGTTGTTTCTGACCTCGATGGCCGACAACAAGCTGCAATCCCTGAACCCTGCGGCGCAAAAAGATGGGCCGAAGCCTGTTTATGACGACATCGCCTTTGCCCGCGGCGTCACCTCTCATCGTCCCTATATCGGCGATGACATCCGCCCCTCGACCGCCTGGCACGCGGAGTTTTCGGATGTGAACAATGATGGGCTGGATGACCTGTTCGTGGCCAAGGGCAACGTGGACCGGATGCCCGATTTCGCCCAGAACGACCCGAACAACCTGCTGGTGCAGGGGGCGGATGGCAAGTTTGCCGAAATGGGCGACAAGGCCGGTGTGGCTGATATGGGCACGGCGCGCGGGGCGGCGCTGGCCGATTTCAACCTGGATGGGTTGCCCGATCTGGTGGTGGTGAACCGGCGAGAGGCGCCGAAGGTCTGGCGCAACACAACGGCGGGGGCAGGCGGGTTCGTTGCGCTGTGGCTGGCAGATGCTGGGGCAAACCGCGATGCCATCGGCGGCTGGATCGAACTGCAGGCGGGGGACCATCTGCAAAGGCGCGAGGTGACGGTCGGTGGGGGTCATGCTGGCGGACAGTTGGGCTGGCAGCACTTCGGACTGGGATCGCAGGATCAGGCCAAGGTTCGGGTGATTTGGCCGGACGGCACCGCCAGTGACTGGCAGACCCTTGCGGCGGGCGGGTTCTACCGGATGACGCGCGAGGGGGCAGAGCGGGTCACTCCGTAGAAGCGCCCCTGTCGCGCGCTCGGCGCAGCTTTTGCCGTTCGGCGTCCACCGCCGCCCCCAGAAGGACTGCATAGGCGGTGAGGTAAAGCCAGATCATCGTGACCGCCACCGCCCCGATAGAGCCGTAAACCCGGTTATAGCTGTTGAAATTCGCGAGGTAGAGCATGAAGCCCCGCGTCACCAACCCCCACAGGATGACAGCAACCAGCAGGCCCCAGGAAAACAGCGGCGGCGCACTGGGTCCGTGATTGGGGCCAAGGCGGAACGCAAGGCCCACGGCAAGCACGGCGAACAGCAGGGCAAGGCCAAGGTTTGTGGTCGTGGTCAGGCCCGCCCAATCCATCCATTCGGGCAGAAAGGTTGCCAGCAGGGGCATGATCACGGCCATGACCATGGCGGCCAGAACCAGCCCGATCAGCACGAAGGTCAAAAAGATCGCACGAAGCTGATGGTGGTGCCCGGCACGGTTGGGGCGTTGATGGATGGCATTCAGCCCCCGGATCAGCGCCGCCGCCCCGGCGCGGGCCGACCACAGGGCCAGCATCAGCGACAGGAATGCGGTAACCCCGAAATGGGACGACCCGAGGGCGAGAAGCTGATCGACCTGGGCCGAGATCAGATTGAAGAAATCGACCGGAACCAGCGGGCGGATCAGCTCCAGCTCTTGCCGGATCACGGCGGGGTTGGAGATGAAACTCCACATCGAAATCACGGCAGCGGCGGCGGGAAAGATGGCGAGGAAGGCATAAAAGGCCACGCCGGCTGCGATCAGGTCAATCTCGGCATGGTCGATCCGGCGGTAAAAGCGCCAGAAGGCCGCGACCAGATCGGGGTGAAGAAAAGACAGCCGCATGGGGGCAGGATGAGCGAGGACGGGGGCGGCGGCAAGGGAAATAACACGCGGGGAGTTTTTGGATATGGCTTTCAGATCAACGTGTTGGATATTTCCAGTGAGTATTTGTGGGCCATCGGAATTTGAGGCCGAGTGCCACCTGCTCATTCCCTATCCACGAGGGGGAGTGTGACGTCTTTGCGGAGCCGGTTTGCCCGGAGGCAGAGGCAGGCTTACCCTTCGCCTTCCATTTTCAGCCGCAACTCTCGCAGCACGGGCAGCAGGGAGCGCACCTTGTCGGAACCCAGCGCCTGCACCACCTCTCCGATCATCGGAACGACCGAAGCAACGGCGGCATCGCGGGCGGCGCGCCCAGCAGGCGATATTGCCACAAACTTTTGCCGGGCATCATCCCAATCGGGGCGGATGTGGATGTGACCAGCCCATTCCAGTCGGCTGAGAGTATTGGTCATTGCGCCGCGCGTGACGTGAAAGGCGCGGGCAAGCTGCGCCGGAGTGCGTTCGTCGCTGATGCGCGCCAGATGGTTCAGTACGGAAAAATGTGACAGCTCCATCCCCTTGGGCAGCGCCTTGGAAATGCGGTTGCGGGCAAGCTGATCGGCCATGAACAGCTCGCCAAACAGGGCAACGGCAAGGTCATCGATGCGCTCGGTCATGGGCCGTCGAACGCGCGGTCATGGGTGATGGAGGGCACGCGGGCGCGGGCCTTTTCGACCTGCGACAGATCAAGATCGACAAAGGTGACGCCCGGTTCTGTTCCGGCATCGGCCAGCACCTCGCCCCATGGCGCGACAACCAGCGAATGGCCATAGGTGCGGCGTTTGCCGGGGCCATGCGCCTCGGCGTGCTGGCCGGTCTGGGCGGGGGCAAGGACGAAGCAGCCGGTTTCAATCGCGCGGGCGCGCAGCAGCACATGCCAATGCGCGGCCCCGGTGGTGTCGTTGAAGGCGGCGGGAACGGTCAGGATTTGCGCGCCCGCCTTGGCAAGACGGCGGAACAGGCGCGGAAAGCGCAGATCGTAGCACACCGCCATGCCGATCTTGGCAAAGGAGGTATCTGCCAGGACGGCATGGGTGCCAGGCCGATAGGCGGCGCTTTCGCGGTAAACCTCGGTCTCGGACACGTTCACATCGAACATGTGGATCTTGTCATAGCGCGCGGCCAGCGTACCATCGGGGGCAACAAGGATCGAGCGGTTGGCAAAGCGGCCATCGGCATCATGTGTCTTGAGGCCCAAAGACCCGATCAGCAGCCAGAGGCCGTGCTGTTCCGCCGCAATGCGCAGGGCGGCAAGGGTTGGATCGTCTTCTTCGTGGCTTAGCACCGCGCGCTGATGGTCGCGGTTCGAGGACAGGATGTTGGTGCATTCCGGTGTCAGCACAAACTGCGCCCCGCCGCGCGCAGCCTGCGCCACCATGTCCAGCGTGGCTGCAAGGTTTGCCACCGGGTCGTCAGACACGTTCAACTGAAGCAGGGCGACGCGCATCACGCCAGCATCGGGTCTAGCTTGCCCTGATGGTCAAGCAGGTGGATGTCATCGCTGCCGCCGACGCCGGTGCCACCGATGAAGATTTGCGGCACAGAGCGGCGGCCGTTGGCGCGTTCAGCCATCGCGATACGCAAGGACGGGTCGCGCGATACGTCGATTTCGGTGAAGGCAACCCCCTTTTTCGTCAGCAGCCGTTTGGCGGCCAGACAGTAGGGGCAGGTGGGGGTGGTATAGATCTCGACCGTTTTCATGGGATGCCTTTCGCTTCAGGCCCGCTTTGCGCGGAACTATAAGGATTTAGGCATCCTTCGCAACGCGTGCCAGCACCAGAACGGAAACCTGTGTTGCACCACCGGCAAGGCAGGCATCAGCGGCGGCGGCCAAGGTGGCGCCGGATGTCATCACATCATCGACCAGCAGGATATCGCGGCCCTGCGCGCGGCTGGCGCGGCTGGGGTGCAGGGTCAGCGCGCCCGCCATATTGGCAAAGCGCATCTGACGGTCGCGCCCTTCCTGACTGGGCGTTGGGCGGGGGCGGATAAGGAGGTCGGGGCAATGATCCAGCCCGGCGGCGCGGGCGATGCGGGCCGACAACAGGGCCGACTGGTTGTAGCGGCGCTTGAACAGGCGCAGGCGGTGCAGGGGTATGGGGGCCACCAGCATTCCCGGTACCAGCAGAGGCTGGGCGGCGCGCAGCATCCAGCCGGCGGCGGGGCGCGCAAGGTCAAGCCGGTCGCCGTGTTTCAGCGCCAGCACCATCTGGCGGGCCTTGTCCTTATACAGCAGCGCGGCGCGGCCCCGGGCCCATGGCCGGGCGATGGTCAGGCAATCGTCGCAATATTCGGGGTGGGGGCTGTCTTCGCCCGGCAGGGGGATGCCGCAGCGGTCGCACACCAGACCCGAGACAAAGGGTGTTTCGCGCCAGCAGGCCCCGCACAAGCCGAAATCGGTTGTCACCAAGGCATCGCAGGTCAGGCATTGCGGCGGATAGATCAGGTGCAGTGCCGCCCGCAATGCACCTGCTTGCAATCCCATCGCCGCCTCCTATGGTCCGGCGCATGACACCGCTGACCGATCTTGCCGCCCTGATGCGCCACCGCGCCCGCGCCACCGCGTTCTTTCTGCACGAAGAGGTGGTGGCCGAGGTTGAGGAGAGACTCAGCGAGGTTAACAGAACCTTTACAGATGCGATGGTTGTGACACCTTTTCCCGATCTGTGGTCGGGATGGCGCACGATGGCAGAGGCCGAGGTTCTGCCCATGGCCGAGGGGTCGCAGGATCTGGTGGTGCATGGGCTGTGCCTGCATTGGGCGAATGACCCAGTGGGGCAGTTGGTGCAATGCCGCCGGGCGCTGCGGCCCGACGGGTTGATGCTGGCCTTTCTGTTCGGCGGCCAGACCCTGCACGAATTGCGTGCCTGTCTGGCCGAGGCGGAGGCCGAGGTGACGGGCGGTCTGTCACCCCGCGTCCTGCCGATGGGAGAGATTCGCGATCTGGGCGGGCTGCTGGGGCGGGC
>CALRKX020000073.1:0-8669 GCA_943368305.1 Erythrobacter sanguineus | reverse complement strand
GGCCGACCTCTTGCTTCAGGGTCTTGACCAGTTGGCGCGCGGCGGCGGGTTTCAGCAGGCCCGCCATATCTTTGAGGCCAAGAATATGCGCGCCCGCCGATTTCAGTTCCAGCGCGCGGTCTACATAGTATTTCAGGTTGTACTTGGGGCGCGCCGGGTCGAGCAGATCGCCGGTATAGCAGATGGTGCCTTCGCAGACCTTGCCTGCCTCGATCACCGCATCCATCGCGACGCGCATGTTTTCAACCCAGTTCAGGCTGTCGAACACGCGGAACACATCGACGCCGGTGGCGGCGGCCTGTTTGACGAAAGCCTGCACCACGTTGTCGGGATAGTTGGTATAGCCGACGCCGTTCGACGCCCGCAGCAGCATTTGCGTCATCACATTGGGCATGGCCGCGCGCAGGTCGCGCAGGCGTTGCCAGGGGCATTCCTGCAAGAAGCGGTAGGCCACATCGAACGTCGCCCCGCCCCAGCATTCAACCGAAAACAGTTGCGGCAGGTTGGCGGCATAGGTGGGCGCGACGGTGATCATGTCGATCGACCGCATCCGCGTGGCCAGCAGCGACTGGTGGCCATCGCGCATGGTGGTATCGGTCAGCAGCACCTTTTTCTGGCCCTTGAGCCAATCAGCAACTGCCTGCGGGCCTTTTTGTTCCAACAGGTTGCGGGTGCCCATTGCCGGTTCGGCCTTTGGCGCGGGGGCCTTTGGCGCCTTTACCTCGGCCGGGGGTTTGGGACGACCGGCGGTTTCCGGGTGCCCGTTCACCGTGATGTCGGCGATGTAGGTCAGGATCTTGGTCGCCCGGTCGCGCCGCTTCTTGAAGTGGAACAGATCCGGCGTCGTGTCGATGAACTTGGTGGTGTAGCTGTAGTCAAGGAAGGTCGGATGCTTCAGCAGGTTGATGACGAATTCGATGTTCGTCGCCACGCCGCGAATCCGGAATTCACGCAAGGCCCGGTCCATCCGCGCAATCGCCTTTTCCGGCGTCTGGGCATGGGCGGTCACTTTCACCAGAAGCGAGTCGTAATAACGGGTGATGACACCGCCCGCATAGGCGGTGCCGCCATCCAGCCGGATGCCGTTGCCGGTGGCGCTGCGATAGGCGGTCAGGCGGCCATAATCGGGGATGAAGTTGTTCAGCGGGTCTTCGGTGGTGACGCGGCACTGCACGGCATGCCCGTTCAGCTTGACTTCTGCCTGAGAGGCAACGCCCGTGGCTTCGGCCAGCGACTTGCCTTCCTCGATCAGGATCTGCGCCTGCACGATGTCGATGCCGGTCACTTCCTCGGTGACGGTGTGTTCCACCTGGACGCGGGGGTTCACCTCGATGAAGTAGAATTTCTGGCTGTCCATATCCATCAGGAATTCGACAGTGCCCGCGCATTCGTAATTCACATGGGCGCAGATTTTGCGCGCCATTTCACAGACCTCGGCGCGCTGTTCGTCGGTCAGATAGGGGGCGGGGGCGCGTTCGACCACTTTTTGGTTGCGGCGCTGCACGGTGCAGTCCCGTTCCCACAGGTGCCAGACGTTGCCCTGCTTGTCGCCCAGAATCTGTACCTCGACGTGGCGGGCGCGGATGATCATCTTTTCCAGATAACCCTCGCCATTGCCAAAGGCGGCCTCGGCCTCGCGCCGGCCTTCGCGAACCTTGGCTTCCAACTCATCCTCGGACAGGATCGGGCGCATCCCGCGCCCGCCGCCGCCCCAGGAGGCCTTGAGCATCAGAGGATAGCCGACCTCTTTCGCCTGCTTCTTGATCGCGGCGAAATCGTCATCCAGCACTTCGGTTGCAGGAATGACGGGAACGCCCGCCTCAATCGCCACCTTGCGGGCTGATGCCTTGTCGCCAAGGGCGCGCATTGTGTCGGCTTGCGGCCCGATGAAGGTGATGCCCGCCTGATCGCAAGCCTCAACAAAGTCGGGGTTTTCCGACAAAAGGCCATAACCGGGATGGATCGCATCCGCCCCCGCCATCTTGGCCACGCGGATGATTTCCGGGATCGACAGATAGGCGCCCACCGGCGACAGGCCCTGACCGATCAGATAAGCCTCGTCTGCCTTGAAACGGTGCAGTGACAGCTTGTCTTCTTCGGCATAGACGGCAACCGTCTTCTTACCCATCTCGTTGGCGGCGCGCATCACGCGGATGGCAATCTCGCCCCGGTTGGCGACAAGAATTTTCTTGAACTCAGGCATCGGCAACTCCTCGTCAGCCAGGCAAGCGACTTGGCCACTGTAGGTTCGCTGCGGCGCGGCGCAAGGGCACAGGACGCCTAAAACTGCAAAGTTTGCGACATTTTCAAGACAGGATTTGCAGGTGCAAACCCTGTCTTGCCGGGGCCGTCACTCGCCTTTGGGCACCGAACGGTTGACCAGAGCCACCTCTTTGAGAACATGGGAGAAACCAAAGCCGGTCAGCGCTAGCGCTACCACGATCCAGAACACCGGATTGATGGCGTGAACCGCCAGCCCGGCAATCTGGGCGCGCAGATCGTCGGGCAGGGCGGCAAGGGCCGCCGGGCCGATCTCTCCGCCATGGGCCAGCTTGACGTTGGCACCAAGCCCCGCCGACAGCCGCGCGGTAAATATCGCCCCAAAGACGGCCACCGCCAGCGATCCGCCGATCTGGCGGAACATCACCCCGGCGGCGGTGGCGGTGCCCAGTTGGTGGCGCGGCACGGCGTTCTGCACGGCGGTGGTGACGACCGGGAAGATGCAGCCCATGCCAAGGCCAAAGATCAGGATGGCGGCGCAGAACACCGCCGGATGGCTGGTTTCGTCCAGCATCCCCAGCCCAGCCGCCCCCAGTGCAATCAGCGCGGTGCCGACCATGGGCAGGATGCGATAACGCCCGGTGCGGCCCATGAACTGCCCCGCGAAGGTCGAGGAGGTCAGGATGCCCGCCGTCATCGGTATCATCATCAGGCCAGAGGCGGTGGGCGAATAGCCCTTGGCGATTTGCAGGTAAACCGGCAGAAACGTCAGCCCGCCAAGCATTGCAGCACCTGTGGCAAACCCGATGATGCCTGAGACCGTGAAGACGTTGTTCCTGAACAATTCCAGCGGCAGCACGGGTTCGGCCGCGCGCCGTTCGATCCAGATGAATGCGGCCAGCGCGGCCGGTACCAGCGCGATCATTGCCAGCATCGCAGGCGAATCCCAGGCCAGCGTTCTGCCGCCGAGCGAGGTGACCAGCGTCAGCGCACCCAGGGCAACCGACAGGGCCGCAGCGCCCGCCCAGTCGATCTTGTGCTTTTGTCGTTCGGGGTTGGCGGCAAAGCTGGCGGCAAAGCCTGCGATGGCGATGAATCCCAATGGCAGGTTGATGTAAAAGATCCAGTGCCAGGAAGCGGCCTCGACAAACCATCCGCCCGCAAGGGGGCCGATGACGGAAGAGGCAGAGAAGACGGCAGCGAACACGCCCTGCACCTTGCCGCGGTCGCTGGGAGGGATCACATCGCCGATCACCGACAGCGCCAGCACGAACAGCCCGCCACCGCCCAGGCCCTGAATGGCGCGCGACGCGATCAGAAAGCCCATGCTTTGCGCCAGCCCGCACAGCGCAGAGCCGAACAGGAACAGCCCGACAGAAATGAACACCATCAGTCTGCGGCCATAAAGATCGCCCAGCTTGCCATAAAGCGGGGCCACCAGCGTGGAGGACAGGATGTAGGCGGTGACCACCCAGCTTAAATGCTCCAGCCCGCCAAGGTCGGCGACGATGGTGGGCAGGGCGGTCGAAACGATGGTCTGGTCCAGCGAGGCCAAAAGCAGCAGCAAACCGATTGAGAAAATGACGAGCCGGATCGAGCCGCGATGGCCCTGATCCGCAACGGCGGAAGGGGAGGAAGACATGAATCACCTGTTCTGCGTAGGCCCCGGATGTATCCGTAGCGAATTTATGTGTCAATAGCACATAAATGCCAATGGCACTCTATTGACATATGCACAGGCTTCGGCCATTTGCGGGCCATGATCCGAACCTCTTTTCAAGAGGCCCTTGCGGCCGATTTGCGCGACAGCGGCTTTGCCCCCGAGGCGGCAGAGGCGCTGCTGGATTTCGACATCGAGAATTTCGCCTATATGCGCCGGGTGAAAAAGGGCGACATTCCTCAAAGCCTGATGGCCGAGGTTGGGGCCGAGATTGAGCCGATGCAGTTTCACGCCCTGTCGGCGATTGCGCGGATTGCCAGCGGCTTTGGCCGGGCCACGCCGTCCGAGGTGACGGTGGGTCTGCTGGCCGAGGAGATGATGGTTGATGCCTCTCGTGCCAGCCGGATTGCCAGCGATCTGGTAGACAAGGGGCTGGTGGCCCGCGCAGTCAGCCAGGAAGACGGGCGGCGGTCGGTTCTGGTGCCGACCGCGGCGGGGCGGGCGCTGTTGCAGGCGTTTTTGCGGGCCAAATGGCGGCGCTGGATGCAGTTGTTCCGCGATTGGCCGCCCGAGGATGTGCAGGCCTTGGCGCGCCTGTTCCGTCGTTATAACGAAGGCATGCGGGAGCAGTTTCCCGCCGGATAGGGGGCTGCGATGCGCGTGGGCATTCTGGGGGCGACGGGCTGGCTGGGTCAGGCGCAGGGCTTGCGGCTGATCGGGCAGGGGTGGGCCGCCCGTGATCTGGTGGTGCTGAACCGTTCGGGCAAGCTGGGTGGCTATGCCGGGCAGCCGGTGGTTTGGGCGCGCGATGCGGCGGACCTCTGCGAACAGTCGGGTGTTTTGATCTTGTCGGTTCGGCCACAGGATTTTCCACCCGAAGGGTTTGATGCGGGCGACAGGCTGGTGATTTCCTTCATGACGGCCTGGACGCTGGCGAAGCTGCGGGCGCGCTGGCCCGATGCGCGGATCGTGCGGGCGATGCCCAATGGCGGCGCGCCCTTGGGGCAAAGTTTCACCCCTTGGGTGGGCGATGTGTCCGATACCGATGCAGCCCTGGTGTCGCGCATCCTGTCGGCCATGGGCGCAGAGGCGCGGGTGGCGGATGAGGGGCAGTTGGATTATCTGTCGGCGCTGTCCGGCTCTGGTTCGGCCTATCCCGCCTTGATGGCGCAGGCGATGCTGGCCGATGCCCGGTCGCGCGGGCTGCCCGAGGTGGTGGCCTTGCAGGCGGTTGAGGCGGTGATCTGCGGTTCAGCCGAGTTCCTGCGCGGGCGGATTGATCAGGTCCGCGCGGTGCTGGACGATTACCGCAGCTACAAGGGTATCACCGATGCCGGGATCACGGCGGCGGAGCCGGGGCTGACCCGCGCGATTGCCGACGCTTTGGCGGCGGCCACTGCCAAGGCGCGCGCGATGGGCGAATAGAACATTCGCGGAACAACCCCTTTCCCTTATGCCCCATATTCGCTAGTTTTACCCAATGATTGACGACGAAGACCCCTTTGAGGCCGCTGTGTCCCTGTCGCAAATGGCGCTGGGGCGCCGGGCTGTGCCTGCCGATGCCCGCTATCTGGACGACCTGAACCCCGCGCAACGCATGGCGGTCGAGGCGCTGGATGGCCCGGTGCTGATGCTGGCAGGCGCGGGCACGGGCAAGACCAAGGCGCTGACGGCGCGGATTGCGCATCTGATCACCATGGGGCGGGCGGGGCCGGCCAATATTCTGTCGGTGACCTTCACCAACAAGGCCGCGCGCGAGATGAAGCTGCGTCTGGGGCGGCTTATGGGTGAGGCGGTGGAGGGGATGCCCTGGCTGGGCACCTTTCACTCGCTTTCGGTCAAGATCCTGCGGCGGCATGCCGAACTGGTGGGGCTGAAATCCAGTTTTACCATTCTGGATACCGACGACCAGTTGCGGTTGTTGAAGCAGTTGATCAATGCTGCGAACATTGACGAAAAACGCTGGCCTGCGCGCCTGCTTGCCGGGATCATCGACGGCTGGAAGAACCGCGCGCTGACGCCGGACCGGGTGCCGTCCAGCGAGGCGTCGGCCTTCAACAACCGCGGCACGGAACTGTATGAGCAGTATCAGGAGCGGTTGCGCAGCCTGAACGCCACCGATTTCGGCGACCTGCTGCTGCATTGCGTGACGATCTTCCAGAAATACCCCGATGTGCTGGAAAGCTATCAGCGCCGGTTCCGCTATATTCTGGTGGACGAGTATCAGGATACCAACGTCTGCCAATATCTGTGGCTGCGGCTGCTGGCCCAGGCGCACAAGAACATCTGCTGCGTGGGCGATGACGACCAGTCGATCTATGGCTGGCGCGGGGCCGAGGTGGGCAACATCCTGCGGTTCGAAAAGGATTTTCCCGGCGCGCAGGTGATAAGGCTGGAGCAGAACTATCGCTCGACCCCGCATATTCTGGCGGCGGCCAGCGGAATTATTGCAAGGAACGAGGGGCGGCTGGGCAAGACGCTGTGGACCGATGAGAAGGACGGCGAAAAGGTTCGCCTGATCGGCCATTGGGACGGCGACGAAGAGGCGCGCTGGATTGGCGAAGAGCTGGAGGGCCTGCAACGCGGGCGCGGTCATTTTGATCCCCATTCGCTGGAGGATATGGCCATTCTGGTCCGCGCCAGCCACCAGATGCGGGCGTTCGAGGACCGTTTTCTGACCATCGGGCTGCCGTACCGGGTGATCGGCGGGCCGAAGTTCTATGAGCGGCAGGAAATTCGCGATGCGATGGCCTATTTCCGGCTGGCCGTGTCGCCCGACGATGATCTGGCGTTCGAGCGGGTGGTGAATGTGCCCAAGCGCGGCCTTGGCGACAAGGCGGTGCAGGCCATTCAGTTGCAGGCGCGGGCGCAGGGCAGCAATCTGGTTGACGGTGCGCGGGGGCTGCTGGCGCGGGCGGGGCTTGGCGGCAAGGGCGCGGGGCAGTTGCGCAGCTTTGTCGATGGCATCGCGCGCTGGCATGAGGCGATTCTGGGCGCCCGCCCGGCGCTGCCAGAAGATACGCTGATCGAACCGCTGCTGCCCGACACGCCGCCCGCCAATGACCTTGGCCATGTGCGGCTGGCCGAGACGATTCTGGAGGACTCGGGTTATGTCTCGATGTGGCAGAACGACAAGACGCCAGAGGCGGCGGGGCGGTTGGAAAACCTGAAGGAACTGGTCAAGGCGCTGGAAGGGTTCGACAGCCTGCAAGGCTTTCTGGAACACGTCGCGCTGATCATGGACAATGAAAACGAGGGCGCCGAGGAAAAGGTGACCCTGATGACGCTGCACGCCGCCAAGGGGCTGGAGTTTCCCGTGGTGTTCCTGCCGGGGTGGGAGGACGGCCTCTTTCCCAGCCAGCGCAGCATGGACGAAAGCGGCACCAAGGGGTTGGAGGAGGAACGGCGGCTGGCCTATGTCGGCATCACCCGCGCCGAAGAGCTGTGCACCATCAGTTTTGCGTCGAACCGCCGCGTCTATGGCCAGTGGCAAAGCCAGCTTCCCAGCCGGTTCATCGACGAACTGCCCGCCAAGCATGTTGAGGTGCTGACAGCGCCCAGCCTCTATGGCGGGGGCTATGGCGCTGCGGCAGGGTTCGGGTCTGGCTATGGCTCGGCTGTGGAAGAGCGGGCGACCAAGGCCGATGTCTATAACTCGCCCGGCTGGCGGCGGATGCAGGAACGCAGCGCCGCGCGACCGGTCAGCCAGCCGCGCGAGGCGCGGGGCATGACGATCGATGCCGTGGCTCTCAGCGCCTATGTCATCGGTGATCGGGTGTTCCACCAGAAGTTCGGCTATGGCGAAGTGATGGGGATTGAAGGCGACAAGCTGGATGTCGAGTTTGACCATGCGGGCGCGAAAAAGATTGTCGCGCGCTGGGTGATCCCGGCGCATCAGGTTTCCGACGTGCCGTTCTGACCGATTTAGCCGGTTGTTAAGGCTTGCATCCTAGCCTGTAGGCGGAATCGTTTGCGGGTCATTTCATGCAAGGTCTGTTTAACAGGGCAGTTCAGTGCTTCCTGCGCGACACCTATGGCCATGGGCTTTGGCTGGCGGTGGCGCGCCGCGCCGGGGTTGGCCCCGAGGGGTTCGAGGCCATGCTGACCTATGACAATGCGGTGACCGAGGCGGTGCTGGCCGCCGCCGTGGCAGAACTGGCCCGCCCACGCGAGACGGTGCTGGAGGACATGGGCACCTATCTTGTGTCGCACCCCAATGTCGAAGGGCTGCGGCGACTGTTGCGGTTCGGGGGGGCGGGGTTCGTCGAATTCCTGCATTCTCTGGAAGATTTGCCAGACCGCACCCATCTTGCGCTGCCTGATCTGGACATGCCGGGGCTGGACCTTGAAGATCAGGGCAACGGCAGGTTCCGCCTGTCGTGCCGGGGGGTGATTCCGGGTGTGGGGTATGTGGCGGTGGGGTTGTTACGGGCGATGGCGGATGATTACGGCGCACTGGTTCTGCTGGAACATGACGGCGAGGCCGATGGGGCCGAGGTGATCCTGATCGAGCTGCTGGACGGGGCCTATGCCGCTGGCCGCCGCTTCGATCTGGCGGTCAGGGCGCAGTAGGATGGGCGCGCGGCTCAAGGACGGCAGCGTAAGTTTCGGCCCGGTGGCGCTGGCGCGGCTGATGCCGCTGCATCTGGCGGTGAATGCCGCGGGTCAGATCGTCAATGCCGGGCCGACGCTGCAAAAGCTGATGAACGGGCAGGCGGCCTTGGGGCGCAACATCGGCGATGTGCTGGCGCTGCGCCGCCCGCCGGGGCCGCTGACCATGCCGGTTCTG
>CALRKX020000072.1:0-8772 GCA_943368305.1 Erythrobacter sanguineus | reverse complement strand
CTCACCACGCGAAAGCAGGGCGTTCGTGACCTCATTGGCGTCAGCGGGTTTTGAAAGATAGTCGGTCGCCCCGATCTTGACGGCCGCAACGGCCGTGGCAATGGCGCCATAGCCGGTCAGAACGACAATCCGGCAATCGGGGCGGCGCTCTCGCAGGGCCTCGACCACATCAAGGCCGTTGCCGTCTTCCAGACGCAGATCGACAACCGCATAGGCGGGTGGGCGGGTCAGGGCTATTGCGCGCCCGGCGGCAACGCTGCTTGCGGTCTCGGGCAGGAAACCGCGTTTTTCCATGGCCCTTGCCAGCCGTTTCACAAATGGCTCGTCATCATCCACCAGCAAGAGGCTGCGGTCCGGGCCAAGCTCGGCAATCAGATCTTCGGCCATGGCAATTCCTCTGCGGAAAGATGTCTGCCAGATAGATAGACCGCCCGGGCAGGGGGGTCAAATCCTCTAGCGTGCGGCCTTTTCAGCGAAACAGGCAACGCGGTCGGCCATGGCGTCGGGGGTATCGTCGCGCTTGAAGAAATCGACAAAGCCGTATCCGGGCATGACCAGATAGGTGAAGGTCGAATGATCCATCAGATAATAGTCGGAATCCCCCTCTTGCTTACGATAATAGGTCTTATAGGCCAGCGAGGCGGCCTTGACCTGTTCGGGTGACCCCGTAAGCCCGACCATCTTGGGGTGAAGATTGGCGGCAAACTCTTTCACGACCTCTGGGGTATCGCGATCCGGGTCGATCGAAATGAACACCGGCTGCACGTCAAAACCGCGCTCTTCCAGAATATCCACCGCTTCGGCGTTGCGGGCATTGTCTGCCGGGCAGACATCGGGGCAGAATGTATAGCCGAAATAGATCAGGGAGGGCTTGGTCAGCACATCCTTGTCGGTCACGGTCCGGCCGTCTCCATTCACAAGCGTGAAGGGGCCGCCGATATCGCCGCCACCAACCGCACCCGCCCTACAGTCGGCAAAGGGGTCATTCGCGCGGGGAACCAGGATAAGGAAATAGTAGCTCGCCCCCAGAAAGGCCAATGTGACCACCACGGCCGCAATGGCATATATCCTTGTCATTCCTCGCCCCTTCTCGGCTATTGCCAATCTGGTTGGCATGTTGCCACCCTTGTCATGCAATGACCAGCCGACGGAAGACGATATGACGACGCAGGGGTTCGGACCTGAACGCGCAGAGTGGTTGCGGCTGCGAACGCTGATCCTGTTGCGATGGCTGGCGGTTGTGGGGCAGATGGCCGCCCTGGTGGTGGCGCAGCACCTTTTCCTGATCAGCCTGCCATCGGGCCTGTGCTATCTGGCGGTGGGGTTGGCCGTGATCGTCAACCTGCTGTTGATGTATCTGTTTCCGGGCAACAAGCGACTGAGTGAAGCCGAAGCGCTGATAACGCTGACCTTCGACCTGACGCAGTTGTCGTTGCTGCTGTTTCTGACGGGTGGGCTGACCAACCCTTTCGCGCTGTTGATCCTGGCACCCGTTACCGTTTCGGCGCTGGCGCTTGAGTTGCGATCAACCGTGTTTCTTGGCGCATTGGCGATAGGCTTCGTCACCCTCATCGGGTTTTTCAATATCGCGCTGCACGATGCATCTGGCGGCGTCTTGCAGGTTCCGGACCTGTTCAAGTTCGGCTATTGGCTGTCGCTGGTCATCGGCATCGTGTTTCTTGGCATCTATTCGCGCCGCGTGGCGACAGAGATGCGGTCGATGGCGGATGCCTTGCTTGCTACCCAGATGGCCCTGGCGCGCGAACAGAAGCTGACCGATCTGGGCGGCGTGGTTGCGGCTGCGGCACATGAGCTTGGAACGCCGCTTGCGACCATCAAGCTGGTGTCCAGCGAGATGATAGACGAGTTGGCCGGCAACGCCGATCTTCAGGAAGATGCCCGCCTGATCCGCGATCAGGCCGACCGCTGCCGCGACATCCTGCGATCAATGGGCAAGGCCGGCAAGGAGGACCGGCATCTTCTCAGCGCACCGCTGACCGTCGTGATCCGCGAGGCGGCAGAGCCGCACCTGGCGCGCGGCAAGACCGTCAGCATTGAAACCGCGCCCAGCACTGGGCCAGAGCCGGAAATACAGCGTCGGCCAGAACTTATTCACGGGTTGCGCAACCTGGCCCAGAACGCCGTGGATTTTGCCAGGGCACGGGTCTGGATTACCGTCAGTTGGACGGCGGAATCCGTCAGGGTTCAGATTATCGACGACGGCACCGGCTTTCCTGCGCAGATCATCGGGCGGATCGGCGATCCCTTTGTGCGGTCGCGGCGCGAGCCGAATATCGAAATCACCGACAGCAGGCCCGGTTATGAAGGCATGGGGTTGGGTCTGTTCATCGCCAAGACCCTTCTGGAAAGGACCGGCGCGGAGCTGACCTTTGCCAATGCCGGAGACCCGTTTCTGACGCCCGACGAACGGCCAGAGCGCAGCGGCGCCATTGTAGAAGTGATCTGGCCGATGACGGAAATTTCCGTGCCGCGCGGACGGGCCTTGGGCGAAAATATCCCCATTCGGTAAGAACGCCGCCTTCTCGCCCATAGATTAACGAACGGTTAACAAAATCTCCCCATGGTTGTCGCAGGGGTGAAGGACAAATGTCTGGGGGATTCGGTGAGCATGCTTGTTGCCGCCGGGCTGGTAGCCACGGCCTTTTTGACCGCCCTTGCGGCCCTGACGCTGTTTCGCGCGTTCGAGCTGAGAGATCCGAAATCTCGGGGGCAAAGCCTGTTTTCCGACCGTACGGCGGGAACGGTGTTTCTGTTCGACGGCGAAACGCTGGTAGACCTGAGCCCTTCGGCCAGGTCGCTGTTGTCGTCAATTCCGGGTCCGGGCGGGCCGATGGCGCGGTTGCAGCGGTTCCTGGCTCCGCCCTTTCCCGAACTGACAGGCCAGATGGCAACCCTGCCAGAGCGTGGGCGGCTGGAGCTGGTTTCCGACCCGGCGATGAATCGCACCACGCTGCTCTCTGTGGAAGAGCGCGGCGGGCTGATCCGCCTTGCTTTGGCAGAGCCGGGCGGCGCGCCCGGCAATGGGCCAGACCCCTTTACCTTTGCCGCTCTCCAGCAAGAGGTGGAAGACCTGCGCAATGTCGTGGCCGAAATGCCCTGCCTTTGCTGGCAAGAGGATGCAGCTGGCGACATCATCTGGTCAAACACCGCCTATCTGTTGATGGCAACCGAGGCGTTGCTACCCGGAGAAGAGCTTGGCTGGCCTCTGCCTCGCCTGTTTGATCGCACCGCAACGACCCAAGGCCTGCCTGGCCAGCGCGCACGGCTGGCCCTTTCCGACCGCCGCGAGCTGTGGTTTCAGCTAGAGTCCGGCGTCGGCGAGACCAGCGCCGGGATCTTTTTCGCGACCCCGATCGATGCGCTGGTCCAGGCCGAAACAAGCCGCAAGGAAACGTTGCTGACCGTTTCAAAAACCTTTGCCCATCTGCCGATTGGCGTCGCCGTCTTTGACCAGCATCGGCAGTTGCGCATCCTGAACCCCGCCCTGCTGGACCTGACGCGGCTTCCGGCCGAGGTGTTGATGAGCAAGACCTCGCTGATTTCCTTTCTGGACGCGCTGCGAGAGGCGCGCATTCTGCCAGAACCCAAGGATTACAAAAGCTGGCGCGAAGACCTGGTCAACATGGAGCGCGCGGCCTCCGAGGGGCTGTATCAGGAAACCTGGAACCTGCCCGACGGACAGGTGTTCCGCGTAAGCGGCAGGCCTTATGCCGATGGCGGGTTGATGCTGATGTTTGAAGATGTCTCGACCGAGACGATGCGGGCGCGGCGCTATCGTGCCGATCTGGAACTGGGGCAATCGGTGATCGATTCGATGGAAGAGGCGATTGCGGTCTTTTCCAGAGAGGGGCAATTGGTGATGACCAACGCCCATTATGGCCAGCTTTGGGGCCGCGACGGGGCAGAGGAGCTGGGTATGGTTCCGGTAAGTCAGCTTGCCGTCTATTGGCAAAGCCTGACGGCACCGGGTGCACGCTGGTCAGAGGTTGAGGCCTATGTCTCAACCGTTGGAAACCGTGTGCCGTGGGATGGCGAGGTGCGGCTGACCGATGGTCGCGCCTTGCGGTTCCGCTGCGCCCCGCTGGCAGCGGGGGCAACACTGGTCGCGTTTTCCATCCTGAAGGGCGTAACCGGAGAGGGCGTGCCGTGCCCGGCCGAGCGGAAACAGCGCCGGGGGTGACGGGCAGTCCTTGCGGCTGGTGCGGGCGCGGTTAGACTCGGCTTCATGACCCGCGATGACCTTACCGATATTTCGTTGTTTTTGCCCGATGCCGCGGCAACCGAAACGCTGGCCCGCTGGTTCGCGCCAAGGCTGGTCGCAGGTGACTGCATCCTGCTTGCCGGGCCGATTGGTGCCGGAAAAAGCCATTTTGCCCGCGCCCTGATTCGCGCAAAGCTGGCGCGGCCGGATGAAGACGTGCCGTCGCCAACCTTTACACTGGTGCAAGTATATCAGGCCGATAGTGTCGAAATCTGGCACGCGGATCTTTATCGGCTTGGCCATCCGGATGAGGCATGGGAACTGGGTCTGGACCAGGCATTCCAAGACGCCATCACCCTGATCGAATGGCCAGAGCGACTGGGAAGCCAGGCACCAAGAGATGCGATTCACCTGTCATTGCAGACCGAAGGTGACGGGCGTCGCGCGACCATTTCCGCGCCGGAAAGGCTGGATCTGATGGCCGACCTTCGGAAAATGGCCAAGACAGCGAACCGGCGCGCCCTTTCTGACCAGTTTCTGGACCAGACAGGCTGGGGCGCGGCAGAGCGGGCCTTCCTGGCGGGCGATGCCTCTGACCGCAGCTATGACAGGGTTACATTGTCGGACAAGACAGCCGTTCTGATGGACGCCCCGCCTGGCAAGGGCGACGATCCGGCGCAGTTCCTGACGATTGCACGGCATCTGAGCGGCCTTGGCCTTTCGGCGCCACGTTGTCTGGGCAAAGATCTGCGGCACGGCTTTTTGCTGCTGGAGGATCTGGGAGACGGGCTTTTCACCCGCCTGATCGCCGATGATCCGGGGCAGGAGGCGCCCCTGTACCATGCCGCAACCGATGTGCTGGTGCATCTGCAGGCCCGGCCAGCGCCGCCAGACCTGCCCGATCTGTCTGCCGCCGAATGGGCCGAGGCTGCTGCCTTTGCGCTGGACTGGTATCGCTTTGCCATCACCGGGGACAGGGTGCCCACCGACGGGTTCCGCTCTGTTTTGGGCGACCTGCTGCATTACCACGCCGACGGGCCAAGGGTATTGATCCTACGAGACTATCACGCGCAAAACCTGCTGTGGCTGCCAGAGCGGCAGGGGCTGGCCCGCGTCGGGCTGCTTGACTTTCAATTGGCCCAGATGGGACAGCCGGGCTATGATCTGGTCTCCTTGTTGCAGGACGCGCGGCGCGATGTGCAGCCAGATACGCAAGAACAGATGATCCGCCGCTTTGCCGCCCGCGCGGGGCTGGAGGAGGGTACGTTTCGTCGCGCCTATGCCATTCTGGGCGCGCAGCGGGCCTTGCGGATACTGGGCATCTTTGCCCGGCTGTGTCTGGTGGCGGGCAAGCCCGGCTATCTGCCGTTGCTGCCCCGCGTGTGGCAACATTTGCAGACCAATCTGCGCCAGCCGGGGCTGGAGAGCTTGCAGACCCTTTGCACCACCCTGTTGCCGCCGCCCGAGTCCGCGGCCCTTGAAACCATGGAGGCAAAATGCGGTCTTTTCCGCTGATGCTGTTCGCCGCAGGCAAGGGCACCCGGATGGGCGCGCTGACCGCAAGCCGCCCCAAGCCGCTGATCGATGTGGCGGGCAAGCCGCTGATCGATCACGCGCTTGATTTTGCGGCTGCGGTGCCGGCGCTGCCGATTGTCGTGAACACCCACTATCTGGGCGATCAGATCGTGGCCCATCTGGCCCATCGGCCCATTGCCATCAGCGCCGAGGATGGTCTGTTGCTGGAGACGGGTGGCGGTTTGCGCAAGGCCTTGCCGCTGCTGCAATCATCCCCCGTGATGACGCTGAACAGCGATGCTGTCTGGACCGGTCAGAACCCTCTGCTGCAATTGTCGCAGCATTGGGATGAAACCCGGATGGATGCGCTGCTTTTGCTGGCTGCCCCCGGCGATGCGTGCGGCCATACGGGGCGGGGGGATTTTCTGATGGACGATCAGGGCCGTCTGTCCCGTGCAAGAGGTGCTCCGGGGCTGGTCTATCTGGGGGCGCAGATCCTGCGAACGGATCGGCTGGTCGAGATCGCGGAACAGGTCTTTTCACTGAATCTTCTGTGGGACCGGTTGATTGCGTCGGGCCGCGCCTTCGGGCTGATACATCAGGGGGGGTGGTGTGATGTCGGCCAACCCGAAGGGATTGCCGAGGCAGAGGCGCTTTTGGCCGGGACCAAGGCATGACCCGGCACATGAGCACCGGCATCTTCTACCTGCCCCCCGGCGCAAATTTCGCGGCAGATCTGGCGGCGGGCCTGCGCGACCGCCTTGCAGCGCGACCGCCCGAGGCCCTTGCGCGCGTGACCCTGTTTCTGAACACGGACCGGATGCGGCGCGAGGTCGGAGCCGCCCTTCGCGGCCACGGGCCCATGCTGCTGCCAAGGCTGCGGCTGATCACCGATCTGCCCGACGATCCGCGCCTTGGCGTTCCACCTTCTGTGCCATCGCTGCGCCGACGGCTGGAGCTGGCCCAACTGGTCGCCCGCCTCCTGGACAGCCAGCCAGATCTTGCCCCTCGGTCCGCGATCTTCGATCTGGCCGACAGCCTGGCCCAGTTGGGAGAAGAGATGCAGGGAGAGGGGGTTTCGGTTGAAGCCGTAGCCGGCCTGGATGTATCGGGCCATTCCGAGCATTGGGCGCGCACGCGGCAGTTCCTGTCCATCATCGCGCCGCATCTACAAGACCGGACCGCCCCTGACGCCGGGCTGAGGCAGCGGCTCGCGGTCGAGGCGCAGATCGCCCTTTGGGCCGCCGATCCACCGCAGGATCCGGTGATTGTCGCGGGCTCTACCGGATCGCGCGGCACGACCGCGCTGTTGATGCAGGCGGTTGCCCGGTTGCCGATGGGCGCGCTGATCCTGCCGGGATTTGACGCGGATCTGCCGCCCGAAGGGTGGGCGGCTTTGCAGGATTCGCTGACGGCCGAGGACCATCCGCAATACCGGTATCGGCGGCTGGCCGATGATCTGGGCCTGTCTCCGGCTGACTTTCAACCGTGGCGCATGGCTTCGGCGCCCAATCCAGAGCGGAACCGCCTGATCTCGCTGTCGCTGCGCCCCGCGCCCGTGACCGACCGTTGGCTGGCCGAGGGGCCGGGCCTGTCCGATCTGCGCGGGGCGACCGCCGAACTGACACTGATCGAGGCCTCCACCCCCAGGGCAGAGGCGCTGGCCATTGCCCTTGTCTTGCGACAGGCTGCCGAACAGGGCCGCAGCGCCGCCGTCATCACGCCGGACCGAACGCTGGCCCGGCAGGTGACTGCGGCGCTGGACCGCTGGCGGCTTGTGCCGGATGATTCCGCGGGCCGCCCGCTGGCACTGTCTGCGCCGGGCCGGTTCCTGCTGCATGTCGCCGACCTGTTCGGTGCCCGGCTGACGGCCGAGCGGTTGCTGATCCTGCTCAAACACCCGCTGACCGCCAGCACAGGCGACCGCGGCCCCCATCTGCGCCTGACCCGAGAGCTGGAGCTGCGGTTGCGCCGCCATGGACCGGTCTTTCCGACGGCGGCGGACATTCTGCATTGGGCAGGCACGCAGGACGCGCCAAAGGCCGGAGCCTGGGGGGCGTTCCTTGCCCGGGCGCTGGCCGTTTTTGTGCCCGAAGCGGAACAGGCGTTGCCCCTGACGGACCACGTTCAACGCCACCGTGATCTGGCCGAGGCGCTCGCGCGCGGCACCGGCGAATCCGGCAGCGGGGCGCTGTGGCTGAAAGAGGCGGGCGAGCAGGCGCTGGTCGTCATGCAGGATTTACAGGCCGAGGCACCGCATGGCGGCGCAATGTCGGCAACCGAATACCGCGACCTGTTCAGCGCCGTGCTGACACGCGCAGAGGTGCGCGAGGCCGTGCAAAGCCATCCCCACATCATGCTGTGGGGCACCGTCGAGGCGCGCATACAAGGGGCCGATCTGGTGGTTCTGGCGGGGCTGAACGACGGCACCTGGCCACAATTGCCACCACCCGACCCGTGGCTGAACCGCGCCATGCGCAAAGAGGCGGGGCTGCTGCTGCCCGAACGGCGTGTCGGCCTTTCCGCGCATGATTACCAACAGGCCGTCGCCGCGCCAGAGGTGGTGCTGACCCGCTCTGTCCGCGATGCCGAGGCAGAGTGCGTGCCGTCGCGCTGGCTGAACCGCCTGATGAACCTGATGTCGGGTCTGCCCGAACAGTACGGGCCCGATGCCTTGGCGGCAATGCGCCGCCGGGGCGCGGACTGGCTTGCGTTGGCGGCGGCGCTGGAAACGCCGTCGCCCATGCAGCAGGCCGACCCGCGCCTTGCGCCCGCCAGCCGACCCGCCCCACAGCCACCGGTTGCCCAGCGCCCGCGCCGGTTGGCGCTGACCGCAATTGCGCGGCTGATCCGCGACCCTTACGCGATTTATGCGCGGCATGTGCTGCGACTTTATCCGCTGGACCCGCTGCACCCCGTTGCCGATGCCCGCGACCGCGGAAATGCCTTTCACCTGATTCTGGAACGCTTTGTCCGCGAACGACCCGAAGGCGAGACGCTGGTGGCGGCACGCGCGCGCCTGCTGGCCACGGCCG
>CALRKX020000071.1:0-8798 GCA_943368305.1 Erythrobacter sanguineus | reverse complement strand
GGGCAGCTACTTGATGCGGGGCTTTTGCATGCCGATGCCAAGACCGTCGCAGGCGACGGGATGGCGCATTACCGGCAAGAGCCAAAACTGGCAAATGGCCGCCTGACCTGGGCCGATGGCCCGGCCGCCAGCCTGAACGACAAGATCGTCCGCCCCGCCACCGACCCGTTCCAGCACACCGGTGGCCTGCGCCAACTGTCGGGCAACCTTGGGCGCGGGGTTATCAAAGTGTCCGCCGTCGCCCCCGAACGCCATGTGATCGAGGCCCCGGTGCGCGTGTTCCACGATCAGGAATCGGTGAAACTCGCCTTCAAGGCGGGCGAGTTCACCACTGACACCATTGTCGTCGTCCGCTTTCAGGGCCCGCAGGCCAACGGCATGCCGGAACTGCATTCGCTGACGCCGGTGCTGTCGGTCTTGCAGGATCGCGGACTGAAGATGGCGCTGGTCACCGATGGCCGGATGTCGGGCGCATCTGGCAAGGTTCCGGCGGCAATCCATGTCTCGCCAGAGGCCGCGACCGGCGGCCCCCTTGCGCTCTTGCGCGACGGCGATGTGGTGCGGCTGGACGCGGTGGCGGGAACGCTTTCGACCACTGCCGACCTGACCACGCGCACCATGGTGCGCCCCGATCTGTCGGCCAACAGCCACGGCATCGGGCGCGAGTTGTTCGAAGCCTTCCGCCGCAACGTCGGCACCGCCGAAACCGGCGCCGCCGTGGTCGTCTGATCCCGGGCCGCGCGCCCGGTTCCACCCTGCGCCTCAGGCCGGAGTATTCTTGCCAAGAGAAAGCCCCTTTCACATTGGCATAAATATCCCCGCCGGAGGCACCTGCCCTTTCAACCGCCCCGCCGCCCGGGGAAAGGAGACCGCCATGACCCCCGCCGAACAATCCCTGAAAGCCGCCGATATCTGCCGCCTTGCCCCCGTGGTGCCGGTGCTGGTAATTGATGATCTGGCCCATGCCGCCCCCCTGGCACAGGCGCTGGTGGCGGGCGGCCTGCCCGCGCTGGAGGTGACCCTGCGCACCCCTTGCGCGCTGGATGCCATTCGCGCCATGAGCCAGGTTCCGGGTGGCGTGGTGGGTGCGGGCACTCTGCTGACCCCTGCCGATGTCAAGGCGGCCAAGGCTGCTGGCGCGACCTTTGGCGTCTCACCGGGCGCCACGGACCGCATCATCGCGGCTTGCGAGGATGAGGGTCTGCCGCTGCTGCCCGGTGCTGCCACAGCCAGCGAAATCATGTCGCTGCTGGAAAAGGGCTTTACCGTGCAAAAGTTCTTCCCTGCCGAACAGGCGGGCGGGGCGGCCTACCTCAAATCCATCGGCTCGCCCATTCCGCAGGTGAAATTCTGCCCCACGGGCGGCATTTCCCTGAAGATCGCGCCGGATTATCTGGCGCTGAAGAACATTCTCTGCGTGGGCGGCAGTTGGGTTGCCCCCAAAGACGCGATGCTGCGCGGCGACTGGGCCGCGATCACCAAACTGGCGGCAGAGGCGGCGACCCTGCCGCGCGCCTGACCTCCGAACCTAAAGACCAACCCGCGCGGCGCGCCCCCCGCGCCGCTTTGGCGCCTCGGGGGCGGTCAGCGCCGCCTCCAGCACGCCGTTCATCGGATGATCCGGGGCATCAGCGGCATATTCGGCGATCAGGCAGCGCAGAGCATCGGGCGTGTTCGCCCCGATCGGCAAGCTCAAGGCCCAATCCATGAAGATCGACCGGCATTCGCCAAGGGTGATGCCCTCGATCCGGTAGCTTTCGCGCACCAGCCCCTTGGGGTCAGCCTGCCGCAGATCCATCGCCCGTCTCCCCATGTGTATCCCCCAGATGGGCCGCGATCACCCGGTTCACAACCGCCGTCGCCTCTGCCAGCCGCGCGGTCAGACCTGGCACCGTCGCCTCGCCCGCCTCGCGCAAAAGAAACGCACGCGCCCCTTCCCCCAAACTCGCCGGATCAACGATCCGGTCAGACAAAAGGCGCGCACCAGCATGCAGCCGCCAGTATAACCTGAAGGCAGACAGCACTGCTTGCGCGTCGGAATCCGACGCTTTTCCCGCCTTTACCCCCGCCTGAACCTGCCGTTCGATCTGGCGCGCCGGGCTGGCCGATTGCAGCGCCAGCACCTGCGCGAACAGTTCCACATCCATCATCCGCCCCGCGCCGCGCTTGGCATCCCACGGCCCCTCGGCCGGTTTTGCCGCCGCCAGACGGGCCCGCATATCGGCGACATCAACCAGAACCGATGCGCCCTGCCCCTTCAGCGCGATAACCTCGCGCCGCACCGCCTCGACCTCGGCCGCCAGCGTTGCCTCTCCCGCCAGCACCCGCGCCCGGGTCAGCGCCAGATGCTCCCAGGTCCAGGCCTCGTCCATCTGATAGCTGCGCCAGCCCTCGACGCCCGTCGCCACCGGCCCCTGTCGGCCCGAGGGGCGTAGCCGCATATCCACCTCGTAAAGTCGCCCCTCGGCGGTCTGGGCGGTCAGCGCGGTCACCATGGCTTGGGTCAGACGGGCGAAATAGGGCTTTGTCGGCAGCGGCCTGCGCCCCTCGGATGCCTCTTGCCCAGCGGCATCGTAAATCACGATCAGATCCAGATCAGACGCCGCGTTCAGCCGCGCCGCCCCCAGGCTGCCCATGCCCACCACCACCGCGCCCCGACCCGGCTGGCGACCATGGCGGCCCTCGAAATCAGCAACGACCACAGGCCACAGCGCCGCAATCACCGCCTCGGCCAGATCGGCATACAACTTGCCCGCCTCGAACCCGTCGATCAGGCCGCGCAGATGATGCACCCCGACGCGAAAGTGCCATTCCTTCATCCAGCGCCGTGCCGAATCAAGGCGGCTCTCATAATCCGGCACCTCGGCCAGCCGCGCCGCCAATTCATCGCGCAGCACCACCATACCCGGCCATGGCGCCCAGAAACTGCCGCCGATCACCGCATCCAGCACGCCAGAGTTGCGCGACAGATGCCGCGCCAGATCGGGTGCCGTGCCCGCGATGTCGATGATCAGATCAACCAGCGCCGAATTCGCCTCGAACAGCGAAAACACCTGCACCCCGGCAGGCAGCCCTTTCAGGAATCCGTCCAGCGCCATCAGCGCCTCGTCCGGGTGGGCCGCGCGCGCCAGCCGTTTCAGGAATACGGGCCGAAGGCGGCGAAAGATCGCCTGTGCCCGGTCGCTGCGCAGGCAGGGATAGCTGTTCCAACCCTGCACGATTGCCTTGGCATGGTCGGTCAGCTCTGGCCCCTGCTCGGCCTCTCCGGGCGCAAAGAACCCCTCGGTCAGCCGGTTTGTGCGGTCCAGCCGGCTCAGATAATCGCGGCGAAAGGCGGTCTCGTCCTGGCCGCAAAAGGCGGCAATGCGGGCCACGCCCTCGGCTGTCGCAGGCATCTCATGTGTCTGGGCGTCATTCACCATTTGCAGGCGATGCTCGACCTCGCGGTGATGGCGGTAGAGGTCCGACAACTCTCCGGCAACCTCGCCCGGCACCCAGCCCTGCCGCGCCAGCGCCGCCAGCCCGCCCAGCGTGGTGCGGTCGCGCAATCCCGGATCGCGCCCCCCGGCAATCAACTGCCGGGTCTGGGTGAAAAACTCGATCTCGCGGATGCCGCCCTGTCCCAGCTTCAGGTCATGGCCCTCCACCTCGACCCGGCCATTCAACCCGCGATGGGCACGGATGCGCAGGCGCATGTCATGGGCATCCTGAATCGCGGCGAAATCCAGATGCTTGCGCCAGACGAACGGCGTCAGCGTCTGCAAGAACCGTCCGCCCGCCGCCAGATCGCCACCGCAAGGCCGCGCCTTGATATAGGCCGCCCGTTCCCAAGTCCGGCCTTCGGCCTCGTAATAGCCATAGGCGGCTGCCATCGAGATGCAGACCGGCGTCACGCTGGCATCGGGGCGCAGCCGCAGGTCGGTGCGAAAGACATAGCCGCCCCCTGTCACATCCGACAGCATCGCCGCCATCTTGCGGGTCACGCGGATAAAGGCCGCCCGCGCCTCTTGCCAGTCGGCACCGTAGCGGTCCTGATCGAACAGACAGATCAGGTCGATGTCGGACGAGTAATTCAACTCCCCCGCGCCCATCTTGCCCATGGCCAGCGCGAACATACCCGCACCACTGGCGGCATCGCCCTCGGCCTGCCCCGGCAACTTGCCGCGCCGGATCTCTTCGGCCACCAACCGCGTGATCGCCAGATGCACCGCCCGGTCGGCCAGCCGGGTCAAGGCGTCGGTCACCTGCATCACCGGCCAGACGCCGCCCAGATCGGCCAGTGCCACCAACAGCGCCGCGCGCCGCTTGGCCTGCCGCAACGCATCGCCCAACTGATCAACGGGCACCTGATCCAGCGGGGCAAGAATCGCGTCAAACGCCGCCTCGGGCATCTCGCTCAGCGCCCCGCGCAACCAGTCGCCCTCGCGCCGCATCAGATCGCGCAAATAGGGCGAACAGCCCGCCGTCCCCTCGATCAGGGGGCGAAATTCTGGCGGCAGATCAGACAGGGCAGCCCAGGCATCAGCACCCTGCGCGGCGTCAAAAGGGATCGGGTGTCGGCTCAGGCGGGCGGCGAAATTCTGGCTCATGGCCCGACAATCCGCGCCCGGAACGGCAAGGTCAACCGCCCCTTGCAATTGCCCTTCTGGACATACTCTCTGGGGGTGCGGGGGGCGAAGCGCCCCCGCTGCCGACGGTCAGGCCAAAAGCCAGCGCTCGTAATCCGACACCAGCAGATGGGTCGGCGCCACATCTTCCTCAATCTCGGCAAACCGCCCGATCGGTTCGCGAAAGATGTTGTCGGTCAGATCGTCATTCACGGTCGAAACCTCGCCGATCAGCACATCGCCGCCCTCGCCCCAAAAGGCATGCCAATCGCCCGGCATCAGCGTAACCGATTCCCCCGGCGCCAGTTTCAGCTTGTCACCGGGCGCGTAGGGCCGGTCGATCCCGTCACAGCGCACCAGCCCGCCGCGGTCTTCGGCGAATCCCCCCTGATCGTCGCTGCCAAACAACTCCACCACCAGCGTCGCGCCACCGCGGTTGATGATGTCTTCGGCCTTGATGACATGGGTATGCATCGGCGAAAGCTGATCCTGCCGCGAAATCAGCAGCTTTTCGGCATAGCACATGCCACCGCCGCGTTGCAGGTCGGCCAGTTGGCCGTTGCGCAAGGTGAACAGGAACAGGCCCATCTGGTCAAACCGCCCCTGCCCGTAATCCGTGATGTCCCAGCCGCAGCGGCCCCCGATCACCCGGCCCGCCACATCACGCCGGGCGCGGAACTCATCGGGCGTCCAATAGGCAAAGGGCGGCAGGACAAAGCCATAGTGGCGGATCATCTCATCCGCCGCCGCCATGATCTGGTTGATCCGAGAACGCTTCATTTCCCCTCCGCCCTGTTTGCGCTAACCTACAGGCGAACCTGCCCGCCCGACAAGGAGAACCCATGCTGGCCCAGATCCTGACTGCGCTGGTCGCGCTGATCCATCTTTACATCCTGTGGCTGGAAATGACTCAGTGGACAACGCCACATGGCCGCAAGGTCTTCGGCACGACAGAGGAATTTGCACAGGCCTCAAAGGTGCTGGCCGCCAATCAGGGGCTGTATAACGGGTTTCTGGCGGCGGCGCTGATCTGGGCGCTGGCAGCCGGGCTGCATGGGGCGGGCTGGCAGATGGGGGCCTACGGGCTGGCCTGCGTCATTGTCGCAGGCCTTTACGGGGCGACCACGGTGTCGCGCCGCATCCTGTTCGTGCAAGCGGTTCCGGCGGGGCTTGCGATGGTGGCCCTACTGGCCGGGCTTTAGCCCACCCAGCCCAGGATCACCCGGTCCAGTGCGGCCCAGTCGGTGTATTCCTTGTCCTGTCCGGCCTGCACCTCGGGGTCTTTGACCGCCGCAATGCGACGCATCGCCCAGGCACGGAAATAGCCGTATTCGCTGAACCGGAAGGCCCCGGCGACGTGTTCGATGTAGCCGGGCGTCCAGCCGGTCTCGGCCAGAAACTCATCCAGGCATTTGCGCAGGCCGTCCCAATCCTCGGTATCGTTCCCGGCCGCCGACAGCGAGACCGGCAGGAACAGCGTCGGCATGGCATTCAGCCGCGCCGCCTGTGCGCGGGCAAAACCGGCCAGCGCCGCTTGATAGCCCCCGGCATGCAGCGACCCGGCCAGCACCGCCCGGTCATAGCGCGACAGGTCAACCCCTTCAGATTCGGTCACATTCATCAGTTCGACCCCATGGCCGATACCCGACAGCACCGCCATCACATGGCGTGCAATCTTGCGCGTCTGACCGTCGGTCGTCGCGTAAAGAACCAGTATCCGCATGATCCTACCCCCGTTTTGCGGCCCAATCGGCCACGGCCTGCCCAAAGGCCCGGAACAGGGGGCGCGAGACGGGATCGTTCGCGGCATTCCATTCCGGGTGCCACTGAACAGACAGGGTAAATCCGGGCGCGTCCTTGACATAGATCGCTTCGGGCGTGCCATCGGGGGCCAGCCCGTCGATCACGATGCGCCCGCCCGCCCGCGCAATGCCTTGACCGTGCAGGGTGTTGGTCATCACCTCCGGCGCGCCCATCAGGCGATGGAACACGCCGCCCGGTGTGAAACGCACGGCGTGGCGCAGGGCGAATTGTTCCTCTATCGTACCATCGGGCGGCATCCGGTGGTTCTGCCTGCCCGGCAGTTCGCGGATCTCGGGGTGCAGCGTGCCGCCCATCGCCACATTCACCTCCTGAAAGCCGCGACAGATACCAAGAAAGGGTTGCCCAAGGTCAACACAGGCCCGGACCAGTGGCAGGGTAATCGCATCGCGGTTGCGGTCGAATGCGCCATGGGCGGGGGTTTCCTCCTCGCCATATTCCGCAGGGTGAACATTGGGGCGTCCGCCCGTCAGCAGGAATCCGTCGCAGCGCGCCATCAGTTCGGGCACCGAAACTACACGCGGATCGGCCGGCACGATCAACGGCAGGCATCCCGCCGCCTCGGCAACGGCGGTCGAATTGATCAGGCCCGCCGCATGAACCGCAAACCTGTCATTCATCAGATAAGAATTGCCGATGATGCCCACAACGGGGCGCAAAGTGCCGCTCATGTCCACACCCTCTCAGCATGAAAGGATAGGCAGCGGGGCGACAAAGGAAAAGGGGGTGCACACGCATTTGGCACTTGCCATCCCGCAGGGGGAAGGTGGGAAAACGCACATATCTTTCAGGAGGACCGCATGAAAAAGACATTTCTGGCCCTTGGCCTTGCCGCCATCGCCGCCCTACCCGTTCTGGCACAGACCATGGACCATTCGACCCATCCGATGCCCGGCATGGCCACACCCGCGACCGAGGCGTTCATGGCGGCAAACACCGCGATGCATGAAAACATGATGATCGACTATAGCGGCGATGCCGACATCGACTTTGTGCGCGGCATGATCCCGCACCATGAGGGGGCGGTGGCGATGGCCAGGGTCGTTCTGGAACACGGCAAAGACCCCGAGGTGCGCAAGCTGGCGGAAGGGGTCATCACCGCGCAAGAGTCTGAAATCGCCTGGATGCAGGACTGGCTGGCCAGGAACGGCGACTAGGGCTGCTCTATCGCGTCGGGCGGCGCGGCCGACTTGCCCGCCGCCCGTTCGCGCATGGAAATGTAGATCGCGCAGGCGATCAGGATGGCGACACCGACAAAGGTCCACAGATCGGGGAAATCGCCAAAGAACAGCCAGCCCAGCAGGACCGATGTCACCATCTCGGTATAGGCCAGCGGTGCCAGCAGCGACGCCTCGGCGTGGTCATATGCCTTGACGATCAGCAGATGGCCAAAGGTGGCGATGAAAGCCAGCGTAACCAGCAGCCCCCATTGCGCGGGCGTGGGCGCCTGCCAGACCAAGGGCACCGCCAGCGACAGGATCGCGCCGCCGATCAGGCTGGTCTGAAAGGTGGTGACGACGGCGGGCGCACGGCCCGCAATCGCCCGTGTCAACACGAAATAACAGGCCAGCAGCGTGCCCGCCGCCAAGGCCAGCAGGCTGCCGGGGTTCACCGCCACCACACCGGGGCGAATGATGATCAGCGTACCAAGAAATCCCACCGCCACTGCCGCCCAGCGACGCGGGCCGACCCGTTCTTTCAGCACCAGCGCCGACAGGACGGTGACGATCAGCGGCTGCACGAAAAAGATCGCCAGCGCCGAAGCGATGGGCAGATAGGTCAGCGACAGGAAAAAGGTAAAGGTCGCCGCCGCCAGAAAAGCCGCCCGCAGCGCATGATAGGCGGGCCGGTCGGGCCACAGCGCCGCCCTGCCCCCCGCCCGCAGCGCCATGGGCAGCGCCAGCACCGCCCCCAGCGCCAGCCGTCCCCAGACCACCTGAAGGATCGGCAGGCCCTGTTGGCCCAATTGCTTGGCAATCACGTCGATGCCAGGCAGCACCGCCATCGCCCCCAGCATAAGAAAGACACCGATCAGCGGATGACGCGGGGCAAGGGTCATACCCCGGCGGCCTGCGCCACCACACCCGCCGCCGCCGACAAGGCCCCCGGCCCGTGCGGAATGCCAAGCGCCAGCATCCCCGCCTCCATCACCGCCAGCGCGCCCAGCGTCATATGGGCGTTCACATGCCCCATATGCGCCACCCTCAGATGGGCGTCGTAATCCGGGTCGCCCGGCGCGACAGAGCCAAGGCCGATGCCAAGGGTCACGCCCGCCTTGTGTTCACACCAGCCGCGCAGGCACGTGGCCATCGGCTGCGGCCCGATACGCGCCGCCGTGACGGAATGGCTGCGGTGCGCCGGATCGGCCAC
>CALRKX020000070.1:0-8888 GCA_943368305.1 Erythrobacter sanguineus | reverse complement strand
GCCTGATCCTGCTGGTCGCCATGATCGGCGCCATCGTACTGACCCTGCGCCATCGCAAGGATGTGAAACGTCAGAACGTGCTGCATCAGATGTGGCGCGACCCGGCCAAGGCGATGGAACTGAAAGACGTGAAACCGGGGCAGGGGTTGTAAGGGTATTATGTGGCTGACCAGGCTGACATTCGCAGTTGGGATGATGGCGGGAGGAATGCTTTTCGTCCCTGCTGCCTATGCGTGCGAGTCTGAGATTATGACGCCATCAAACCGGATCATACGCTTGGACAACTGTGCCGCGCGAATCCAGCATGGCGAGACGAGTGCCGCGGCGCTTTCAGAGGCGAAGAACTTGGGGTCTGGGTTCGTCTTGCAAGTTATGACGGATGGAGAAGCATGCAGTGGCAATGAGATGGATCAGGTTATCCAAGACTGTAACTCCGGTCGTGTGGCGGTGTTTGGCGAGGACTACGGCACGTTTTGGATAATTGACCCGAATGCGCCACCTATTGCGAGCGACGTGCTTCTTGAGAAAGTGATGGCGGCAAGCGCCAAAGGTAAGCCGATGAGCATTGATGAGATTCTGGCGAAGGCAACCAAAGCAGGGATTGCGTATCAGCTTGAGGCCGACACCCGCAGCACCTTGGCAATCAACGGTCACAAGTTTCGGCTTGGCTGCGGCTGCAAGACTTTCTACCCCGATCTTCCGGGGGCTGGCGGCTGACCGTCAATACCAAGACCCCGCGCACGCGGGACACAGAATGAACCGGGCCAAAGGCCTTGAGGGACGAAAGACATGGTAGGACTTGAACATTACCTGACGGTCGCGGCGGCTTTGTTCGTCATCGGCATCTTCGGCATTTTCGTGAACCGCAAGAATGTCATCGTGATCCTCATGTCGATCGAACTGATGCTTCTGGCGGTGAACATCAACTTCGTCGCCTTTTCCAGCTATCTGGGCGATCTGGTGGGGCAGGTGTTCACCCTGTTCATCCTGACCGTGGCGGCAGCCGAGGCGGCGATTGGTCTGGCGATCCTTGTGGTGTTCTTCCGCAACCGCGGCACCATCGACGTCGAAGACGTCAACGTGATGAAAGGCTGAAGCCATGGAGAAAATCATCCTCCTCGCCCCGCTTGTGGGCGCCCTTATCTGCGGCTTTGGCTGGCGTCTGATCGGTGAAAAGGCCGGGCAGATCATTGCAACGGGCCTGGTGTTTCTGGCCGCGATCCTGTCGTGGTACATCTTCCTGACCTTCGATGGCGTGACCCAGCACATCACCCTGCTGCGCTGGATCGAGGCGGGCACCCTTTCGACCGATTGGGGCATCCGGCTGGACCGGATGACGGCGATCATGCTGGTCGTGGTCAACTCGGTCTCGGCGCTGGTTCACCTCTATTCGATGGGCTACATGGCCCATGACGACAACTGGACGCATGAAGAGCATTACAAGGCGCGCTTCTTTGCCTATCTGTCGTTCTTCACCTTTGCCATGCTGTCGCTGATCACCTCGGACAATCTGGTCCAGATGTTCTTTGGCTGGGAAGGGGTGGGCGTCGCCTCCTATCTGCTGATCGGGTTCTACTATAAGAAGCCCTCGGCCAATGCGGCGGCGATCAAGGCTTTTGTCGTCAACCGGGTCGGCGACTTTGGTTTTGCGCTTGGCATCTTTGGCCTGTTCTACCTGACCGACAGCATCAAGTTTGATGACGTGTTTGCTGCGGCCCCCAAGCTGGCCGAGACGAACTTGCATTTCCTCTGGGCCGACTGGAACGCGGCGAACCTGATCGGGGTTCTCTTGTTCATCGGGGCCATGGGCAAATCGGCGCAACTGTTCCTGCACACCTGGCTGCCCGACGCGATGGAAGGCCCGACGCCGGTTTCCGCGCTGATCCATGCTGCGACCATGGTGACGGCGGGGGTGTTCCTGGTTTGCCGCATGTCGCCTTTGTATGAATACGCGCCGCAGGCCACGACCTTCATCACCATTCTGGGCGCCTGCACCGCGTTCTTCGCCGCGACCGTCGGTCTGGTGCAGAACGACATCAAGCGCGTCATCGCCTATTCGACCTGCTCGCAGCTGGGCTACATGTTCGTGGCGGCGGGTGTCGGCGTGTATCCGGTGGCGATGTTCCACCTCTTCACTCACGCCTTCTTCAAGGCGATGCTGTTCCTTGGCGCGGGCTCGGTGATCCACGCGATGCACCACGAGCAGGACATGCGGAATTATGGCGGCCTGCGGAAGAAAATCCCGCTGACCTTCTGGGCGATGATGATCGGCACGCTGGCCATCACCGGTGTGGGCATTCCGCTGACGCATTTTGGCTTTGCGGGCTTCCTGTCGAAAGACGCCGTGATCGAAAGCGCCTTTGGCGGCAATCAATTCGCCTTCTGGGCCTTGGTCATCGCGGCCTTCATGACCAGCTTCTATTCCTGGCGTCTGATGTTCCTGACCTTCTACGGCACCCCGCGCGGCGACAGCCATGCACATGACCATGCCCATGAAAGCCCGACCGTCATGCTGATCCCGCTGGGGGTTCTGGCCCTTGGCGCGATGTTTGCGGGTATGATCTGGTATGGCGTGTTCTTTGGTGATGAGGCCAAGATGCGGTCGTGGTTCGCCATGGCCCCGGCAACGGAACATGCGCAGGAACACGGCACCGAAGCGGCCGCCGAAGGTAACGCCGCCGATACCACCCATGCGACGACCGAAGCCGCCCCGGCAGCGACGACAGAGGCTGCCCCCGCAACCGAAGCCACTGCACCCGAAACCCACGCAGCACCCGCCGTCGCCCCGCAAGGTGCGCTGCTGATGCTCGAGGATCGCGCCGCCCTGCACCACGCGCATGAGGCACCGACTTGGGTCAAGGTGTCGCCCTTCATCGCAATGGTTCTGGGCTTCCTGCTGGCGTTTCGCTTTTACATCCAGCGGCCTGATCTGCCCGGAAAACTGGCGGCATCGCAGCGCCCGCTCTACCTGTTCCTGTTGAACAAGTGGTATTTCGACGAGATCTACGACTTCCTCTTTGTCCGCCCCGCGAAATGGCTTGGCCGTTTCCTGTGGCAAAAGGGCGATGGCACGGTGATTGACGGCGCCTTGAACGGCATCGCCATGGGGATCGTGCCCTTCTTCACGCGGTTGGCTGGGCGCGCCCAGTCCGGCTATGTCTTCACCTACGCTTTTGCCATGGTCCTCGGGGTTGCTGCCCTGTTGACCTGGATGACCCTCGGGGGGCACTGAACCATGGATAACCTCCTGTCGATCATCACCTTTCTGCCGGCGGTGGCAGCGCTTGTGATGGCGCTGTTCCTGCGGGGCGACGACCCTGCGGCGCAGAAAAACGCCAAGTCGCTGGCGCTGTTCGCCACGACTGCGACCTTCCTCGTCTCGCTGCTGCTCTTGGCCGGGTTCGATCCGTCGAACACCAAGATGCAGTTCGTCGAAGACTATAAATGGATTGCGGGCCTGAACTATCGCATGGGCGTGGACGGGATTTCCATTCTGTTCATCCTGCTGACCACCTTCCTGATGCCGATCACCATTCTGTCGGCCTGGGGGGTGAACGCCCGCACCAAAGATTACATGATCGCCTTCCTGATGCTGGAAACCCTGATGCTGGGCGTGTTCTGCGCGCTGGATCTGGTGTTGTTCTACTTCTTCTTCGAGGCTGGCCTGATTCCGATGTTCCTGATCATCGGCATCTGGGGTGGCCAGAACCGGATTTATGCCGCGTTCAAGTTCTTCCTTTATACCTTCCTCGGCTCGGTGCTGATGCTGGTTGCGATGATCGCCATGTATGCCATGGCGGGCACCACCTGCATCGCGGCCTGCGGCGATGGGGCGACCCAACTGATCGGCTTTCCGTTCCCGTCGGAGACCTTCAGCCTCCTCGGCATTTCCATCGTTGGCGGCGTGCAGACCCTGCTGTTCCTGGCCTTCTTCGCCAGCTTTGCGGTGAAAATGCCGATGTGGCCGGTGCACACCTGGTTGCCCGATGCCCACGTTCAGGCGCCGACCGCCGGTTCGGTCATCCTGGCTGCGGTTCTGCTCAAGATGGGCGGCTATGGCTTCCTGCGCTTCAGCCTTCCGATGTTCCCGGTGGCTTCGGCCCATCTTGCGGATTTCGTGTTCTGGCTCTCAGCGATTGCGATCGTCTACACCTCGTTGGTGGCGCTGGCGCAGGAAGACATGAAAAAGCTGATCGCCTATTCGTCGGTGGCCCATATGGGCTATGTCACGATGGGGATTTTCACCGTGAACGCCCAAGGGGTGGACGGTGCGATTTTCCAGATGATCAGCCACGGTTTCATCTCTGGCGCGCTGTTCCTGTGCGTGGGCGTGATCTACGACCGCATGCACACCCGAGAGATTGACGCCTATGGTGGTCTGGTCAACCGGATGCCCGCCTATGCGCTGGTCTTCCTGTTCTTCACCATGGCCAACGTCGGCTTGCCGGGGACCAGCGGCTTCATCGGGGAATTCCTGGTGCTGGCGGGGATTTTCCAGGTCAACACCTGGGTTGCCGCTGTGGCCACCTCGGGTGTGATCCTGTCGGCGGCCTATGCGCTGTATCTTTATCGCCGCGTCGCCTTTGGCGCGCTGATCAAAGAGGCGCTGAAGACCATTCAGGACATGAGCCGCCGCGAACGCGCGCTGTTCGCGCCGCTGGTGGTGATGACCCTGCTCTTGGGCGTCTATCCCGCCGCTGTTACCGACATCATCGGCCCTTCGGTCAAGGCGCTGATTTCCGACTACCACGCAGCCGTTCCGGTCACGGAACTGGCCGCGGCGCATGAATAAAGGACGCACTCGATGACTGGTGTTGATCTTCCCATCCTTCTGCCCGAGATCGTCCTGGCGCTTTACGCGATGGCCGCGCTGCTTTTCGCCGTCTACACCGGCAAGGACGCGCTGACTTCGGCCCTGACCTGGACCACCGTGGGTGTGTTCATCCTGATGGCTGCCTTCGTCGGCCTGAGGAATGGCGAGGGCGCGATTGCCTTTGGCGGCCTGTTCATCGACGACGCCTTTGCCCGCTTTGCCAAGGTGACTGTGCTGCTGGCGGCGGCGGGCGTTCTGGCCGTGTCGCAGGATTATGTGGCTCGCCAAGGGCTTGCGCGGTTCGAATATCCCATTCTGGTGGTGCTGTCGGTCATCGGCATGATGATGATGGTGTCGGCGGGCGACCTGATCGCGCTGTACATGGGCCTCGAACTGCAAGCGCTGGCGCTTTATGTGCTGGCCGCCCTGCGTCGTGACAGCGTGAAATCGACCGAGGCGGGTCTGAAATACTTCGTCCTTGGCGCGTTCTCCTCGGGTCTGCTGCTTTATGGCTCGTCGCTGGTTTACGGGTTTGCCGGAACAACCATGTTCTCGGGCATCCTGTCGGTGGTGGCCACCGGCGTGCCGCTGGGGGTGCTGTTCGGTCTGGTGTTTGTGCTGGCCGGTCTGGCCTTCAAGGTCTCTGCCGCCCCGTTCCACATGTGGACGCCCGACGTTTACGAAGGTGCGCCCACCCCGGTGACCGCCTTTTTCGCCACCGCCCCCAAGGTCGCCGCCATGGCGCTGATCGGGCGCGTGGTGCATGACGCCTTCGGCGGCATTACCAACGACTGGAGCCAGGTTCTGGTCGCCCTCGCCATGATCTCGATGTTTCTTGGCGCCGTGGCCGGCATCGGGCAAAAGGACATCAAGCGCCTGATGGCCTATTCCTCCATTGCCCACATGGGCTTTGCGCTGGTTGGCCTTGCCTCTGGCACGGTTGAAGGCGTGCAGGCCATGCTGATCTATATGGCGATCTATGCGACGATGAACCTGGGCACCTTTGCCTTCATCCTGTCGCTGGAGAAAGACGGACGCCCGATCACCGAGATCACCAGCCTGAACCTGTTCGCCCGCCGCGAACCCTTGAAGGCGCTGGCGATGCTGGTCCTGTTGTTCAGCCTTGCCGGTGTGCCGCCGATGCTGGGCTTTTTCGGAAAGTTCTACGTCCTGAAAGCCGCCGTTGATGCCGGGATGACCTGGCTTGCTCTGGCCGGGGCGGTGGCGTCGGTGATCGGTGCCTTCTATTACCTGCGCATCGTCTACTACATGTACTTTGGCGCCGAGACCGAGGGCGCCAGCAGCCGTATGTCGCCGGTGCAATGGGCGGTTCTGATGGGCGTTGCGGTGATCATGCTGGTCGGAATCGTCAACCTGTTCGGCATCGAACCCGCAGCCCAGCATGCCGCCGAGGCGCTTCTTGGCTGATCTCTGGCCCGTTGGCCTGGGTCGGCATGTGCTACCCGAGGTTGATTCCACCAACGCCCATGCCCTGCGTCTGGCCCCTGATCTTCAGGGGCCAGCGTGGTTTCTGGGGTTAAGCCAGACGGCAGGGCGGGGCAGGCGGGCGCGCAACTGGGCCAGTCCGCGCGGAAACTTTTACGCGACCCTGCTGCTGCACCCGACCGAACCGGCAGAGCAGGTGGCCCTGCGCAGCTTTGCCGCCGCTTTGGCGCTGCGCGACGCCTTCGTGGCGCTGACCGGGTTGCCGGACAGCTTTCGACTGAAATGGCCGAATGACGTGTTGCTGAACGGCGGCAAGGTGGCTGGCATCCTGTTGGAATCCTCTGGCCTTGGCAGCAAGGTGCAGCATCTGGCCATCGGTATCGGCGTCAACCTGATCACCCATCCCGATGCGGCCATGGTCGAACCCGGTGCGGTGCCGCCCGTTTCGCTCTTGTCCGAGACCGGCCTGCGTATCACGCCAGAGGCGTTCCTCGATGTCCTCGCTCCCGCCTATGCCCGGTGGGAAACCGCCTTTACCACCCAAGGCTTCGCCCCCCTGCGCGAGACATGGCTGGCCCATGCCGCCCGCCTGGGCGAAGATATCCGCGCCCGCACCGGCACGGCCACCCATCATGGCCGGTTTGAAACGATTGATTCACAGGGAAACCTCATCCTGGCCGCAGCCGGGGGCCACATGGCCATTCCGGCGGCCGAGGTGTTTTTCTAAAAAGGCATCGCCATGCTACTGGCCATCGACTGCGGCAACACCAACACCGTCTTTTCCATCTGGAACGGCGACCGCTTTCTGACAACCTGGCGCATCGCCACCGACCACAAGCGCACGGCGGATGAATATTTCGTCTGGTTGTCCAGTCTGCTGATGCTGACCAAGACCGAGGCGCATATCACCGAAGCGATCATTTCCAGCACCGTGCCGCGCGTGGTCTTTAACCTGCGCGTCCTGTGCAGCCGCTATTTCGACTGCCGCCCCCTTGTGGTCGGTAAGCCGGAATGCCATTTGCCTGTGGCGCCCCGCGTCGATCAGGGCACCACCGTCGGCCCTGACCGTCTGGTGAACACCGTCGCCGGGTTTGACCGCCACGGCGGCGATCTGATCGTGGTCGATTTCGGTACGGCAACCACATTTGACGTGGTAGACAGGGACGGAGCCTATGTCGGCGGCGTCATCGCGCCCGGCGTCAACCTGTCGCTGGAAGCCCTGCACATGGCCGCCGCCGCGCTGCCGCATGTCGATGTGACCAAGCCCGCCAAGGCCATTGGCACCAACACCGTCGCCTGCATGCAATCGGGCGTCTACTGGGGCTATATCGGCCTGGTCGAAGGAATTGTGCGCGAGGTCCGGCGTGAACGGGACCGCCCGCTGAAGGTCATCGCCACGGGGGGGCTTGCCGCCCTTTTCGCCCAAGGCACCGACCTTTTTGATTCTATCGAGGACGACCTCACAATGCACGGTCTGGTCCTTATCAACGAGTTCAACAAGGAAACTACATGAGCAACGAACGCCTGATCTATCTGCCCCTGGGCGGTGCCGGCGAAATCGGCATGAACGCCTATGTTTACGGCTATGGCGCGCCGGGCAAAGAACGGCTGCTGCTGGTCGATCTGGGGGTGGCCTTTCCCGATATGGATGGCAGCCCCGGCGTCGATCTGATCGTGCCCGACATCAACTGGCTGGTGGATAATGTTGACCGGCTGGACGGCATCATCATCACCCATGCCCACGAAGACCATATCGGCGGGCTGGCCCATCTGTGGCCGCAGTTGAAAAAGCCGGTCTATACCCGCAAATTCACCGCCGCCATCGGTCGGTTGAAGTTTGAAGAGGCGGGCCTGCCACAAGATGCCATCCGCACAGTCGAGGCGCGGCCTGCCGTGGTGCAGATCGGCCCCTTTGCGGTGCAGTTCATGCCCGTCAGCCACTCGATCCCCGAAAGCGCCATGCTGGTGATCGATACGCCTGCTGGCCGCGTGATCCACACCGCCGATTTCAAACGTGACCCGACGCCGATTGTGGGAGAGGGCTGGGATGAGGCCGCCATGGCCGCCCTTGCCGCCGAAAGCCCGGTCAAGGCGGTGATGTGCGACAGCACCAACGTATTTTCGCCGCTGCCCGGCCGGTCTGAATCGACCCTGGCCGAACCAATCGCCGAACTGATCCGTGCCCAGCCGGGCATGGTGGTGGCCACCACCTTCGCCTCGAATGTCGCGCGGCTGAAAACGCTGGCCGAGGCGGGCGTGGCGGCTGATCGCACCATCTGTCTTCTGGGCCGCGCCATGCGCCGCATGGTGACGACGGCGCAGGAAACCGGCGTTCTGACCGGCTTTCCCCGCACCGTCAGCCCGGAAGAGGCGACCGAACTGCCGCGCCGCAACCTGATGCTGATCGTCACCGGCAGCCAGGGCGAACGCCGTGCCGCCAGCGCTGCCCTGTCGCGCGGCAAGTATCTGGGGATCGAGTTGCGCGAGGGGGATACCTTCCTGTTCTCGTCCAAGACCATTCCGGGCAATGAGCGTGAAGTGCTGCGCGTGGTCAACGCGCTGTCGGAAAAGGGCATCGAGATTGTCGATGACAACAACGGCAAATACCACGTTTCCGGCCACGCCAACC
>CALRKX020000069.1:0-8907 GCA_943368305.1 Erythrobacter sanguineus | reverse complement strand
ATGGCCTTCGGCGGGTTTCTGGGGCTGGGGCAGGACGAAACCCCTGTGCCATGGCGCAAGCTGCGCTTTGACACCAGCCTTGGCGGCTATGTCACCGACATCACCCGCGACCAATTGGCCAAGGCCCCCCGACCGCCAGCCGACTGGTCGGAAAACCACGCCTGGCGCAAGCAGAGCTATGATTATTATGGTCAGGGGTATTACTGGTAAGCCCGTCTGATCCGAATTTCCGGTCCCGCCCGCTCAGGGCGGGACTTTGCTAGACGAGCCGCCCCCACAGGTCATACTCCCCGGCCTCTTCCACCTCGACCGTCACGAGGTCGCCCGCTGACAGGCCCTCAAAACCCTCATCGATGAAGAGGTTGCCGTCAATCTCGGGGGCATCGGCTTTGGTGCGGCAGGTGGCGCCCTCTTCGTCCACCTCATCGACCAGAACCTGTATGGTCTGGCCGATCTTGGCGGCCAGCTTTGCCTCGGAAATCGCCTGCGCCTTGGCCATGAAGCGGTCCCAGCGGTCTTGCTTGACCTCTGCCGGAACATGGTCGGGCAGGGCGTTTGACCGGGCCCCGGCGACGTTTTCGTATTGAAAACACCCCACGCGGTCCAGTTGCGCCTCGTCCAGCCAGTCGAGCAGGGTCTGAAACTCGGCCTCGGTCTCTCCCGGATAGCCGACGATGAAGGTGGAGCGCAGAGTGATCTCGGGGCAATCGCGGCGCCAGGCGGCGATTTCATCCAGCGTCTTGGCCGCCGCCGCCGGGCGGGCCATGCGCTTCAGAACGTCCGGATGGGCGTGCTGGAAGGGGATGTCGAGATAGGGCAGCACCAAGCCTTCGGCCATCAGGGGGATCAGGTTGCGGACATGGGGGTAGGGATAGACGTAATGCAGCCGGACCCAGGCCCCGAGGCTGCCCAGATCACGGGCAAGGTCGGTGATATGGGCGCGGTGTTCGCGCCCATCGCGGCCAGCGGTGGTGGCGTGCTTCAGGTCCAGCCCGTAGGCAGAGGTATCCTGCGAAATCACCAGCAGTTCCTTCACCCCGGCCTCGACCAGCTTTTCCGCCTCTCTCATCACCGCATGGGCCGGGCGCGATACCAGTTTGCCGCGCATGTCGGGGATGATGCAGAATTTGCAGGCGTGGTTGCAGCCTTCAGAAATTTTCAGATAGCTGTAATGGCGGGGGGTCAGGCTGACGCCGGTGGCGGGCAAAAGGTCGATGAATGGGTCGGGCGACGGAGGCACCGCCCTGTGAACCGCGTCCAGCACCGCCTCATACTGATGGGGGCCGGTGACGGCCATCACCTTGGGATGCGCGCCGGTGATGTATTCGGGGTCGGCCCCCAGACAGCCGGTGACCAGCACGCGGCCATTCTCGCGCAGCGCCTCGCCGATTGCATCAAGGCTTTCGGCCTTGGCGCTGTCAAGAAAGCCGCAGGTGTTTACGATCACCGCATCGGCGCCCTTGTAATCGGGGCTGATCGCGTAGCCCTCGGCCCGCAGGCGGGTGAGGATGCGCTCGCTGTCGACCAGCGCCTTGGGGCAGCCAAGGCTGACCATGCCGATGGTGGGCTGGCCCTCGCGCCGGGGGGTGTCGAACACCGGGCGGGGGGCAAGGTCGGGGCGGAGGTTGGGCGGGTTCTGGGACATGGGCAGCATATAGCCCCGAATCAGGCTGGCGTTAAGGGGAGGGTTTTCCCGCGTGAAATGATTGTCAAGATATTGATATCATAATATAAAGATAAAATTGTTAACCTTTTGGCAAGCCCGATGCACTGCACAGTGGCGCAGTTTGATCGGGTTTCGCCAAGGCGCGCGCGGCTGCGCCGGGGCGGGACGCAGGGGCACAACAAGGCCGCTTTCGGTGACAAAGCTGGCCAGTTCAGAGGATGGCGACACCACCAGAGCAGGTAAATGGCAGAAATGACTCGCCCGAATCGGGCGGACATGACGTTCTGAAGCCTGACTGATTTAACCACTTTTTAGGCGATTGATGTTCTGGAGGAAACAATGAGGGCATTGGCTTTCGCTGCGGCAGTGGCGGTATCGGGGCTGGCTCAGGCAGAGGCGGCGGTGGTGGATGTGATTTACACCTCGGGTTCGCTGACGCTGCAGCAAAGCTGTGTGACCTATTATCTGGAAGACACCTGCCAAAGCCCCGCGATGGCCGGGCCTGCGGCGGTGCAATGGGCGCTACATGTTCTGGTGGACACGGCGGGCCTGACCTTTACCAACGGGATCGCGCGGGTCGAATGGGATGGGGTGACACCCGAGATTGCAGAGCCCGAGATTTACCGCTGGACCGGAACCGACTGGACCTATGAGTCGGCGACCCCCGGCTATGGCTTTGCGCTGCTGCTGCTGGGCTTTGACCTGTCAGACGCAGGGGTGGCAGGGAACTGGCAGATATCCTCCGAGGTTTATCAGGATTTCGGCACCTGGTATCTGGACGCCTGGGATGGCGCGGCGACTGCGACGCTGTGGCAGCGGGACGACGGCGATCTGGCGGTGATGGCGCGATATGCTGCCGGGGGTGTCGCTCCGGTGCCCCTGCCCGCCAGCGCCCCTCTGCTGGGTGGGGCGGTGCTGCTGATGGCCGCCTATCGGCGGGGCCGCGCGCGGGGATGAGTTTGTCGGCGGCACGCGCCGGGCTATAACTGCCCCAAAGGCCCGTAGGGTTTTGGGGCTGCTATGTCAGGGAGGTGTGTGATGCGCTGGGTTTTTCGGCTGTTGGGCGCGGTAGTGGTACTGGCAGTGCTGGCGGTGGCGGCGGTGTTTCTGCTGCCTGCGGAAAAGATTGCAGGGGTGGCGCTGGGCAAGCTGGAAACCCTGACCGGGCGCAAGGTGACGCTTGAGGGGGCGGTTCGTCCGTCAATCTGGCCGGTGCTGGGGGTAGAGACGGGGCCGGTCAGCATGGCCAATGCCGATTGGTCGGACGAGGGGCCGATGTTTCGTGCCGACGCACTGGAGATTGGCGTCGATCTGGCGGCGCTGATCGGGGGCGAGGTCAAGATCACCAAGATCGCGGCCACTGGGCCAAAGCTGGTGCTGGAGCGGGCCAGGGACGGGCGCGAGAACTGGGTCTTTGGCGGCGACAGCGGTGGCACCGTGACCACCGACACCCCCGGTGTGGGCCAGCCCTTCACGCTGGACAAGGGCATGATTTCCGGCGGTGTGCTGACCTTTGTCGATCATGGCAGCGGCCAGCGGTTTGACCTGACCGACATGGATATGACGCTGGCAGTGCCCGAGTATGAGGGCAAGGCCACGGTTGAGATGACGGCAGTACGTGGCGGGCAAGCCTTTGCGCTGAGTGCCGAAATCGGCACATTCCGCAAGTTTCTGGATGGCGCGGTTGGGCCGGTGCAGGCCGATTGGTCGGCAGGCAGGGCGAAGGCATCGTTCGAGGGCCGGGCAGGGTGGAACCCGATGGCGGCCGAGGGCACGCTGAGTGCCGATCTGGGTGCGCTGGCAGAGGTGTCGGCACTGGCGGGGGTGCCTGCGCCCACGCTGCCCAAGGGCTTGGGTGCGGGCGGGGTCGCGGTGGCCGGGCAGGTCACGCTGACCCAGGCGGGATCGGTGCATCTGCGCAAGGGCAAGGTCACGCTGGATGGGGCGCCGCTGTCGGTTGACGCCGATCTGACGACGGCGGGAGATCGGCCAAAGCTGTCCGCACAGGTCACGGCCGGGGCGCTGGACCTGAGCGGGATGACCGGCGGCGCGGGTGGGGGCGCGCAGGGCGGGGCCAAGGCCACAGGCTGGCCCTCCGACCGGATTGATGCCCGCGGCTTGGGCACGATGGATGCCGAAGTGGCGCTGACGGCGGACAGTCTGGACCTGGGGTTGGCACAGTTTGACGCAGTGCAGGCGATGGTGACGATTGATCGGGCGCGGGCGGTGTTCGACCTGCGGCGCGCGACGGGATATGACGGCACGATTGCGGGGCAATTCGTGGTCAATGCGCGCAAAGGTCTGTCGGTTGGCGGCGATCTGACCTTTGCCGGGTTGCAGTTGCAGCCCCTGTTGCAAGATGTTGGCGGCTATGACCGACTGATCGGAACCGGCGATCTGCGGGTGAAATTCCTCGGCTCGGGCGGCTCGGTCGATGCGATCATGCACAGCCTTGAGGGGGAGGGCAGCCTTTCGCTGACCAAGGGCGAGTTGCGGGGCCTGGATGTCGCGGGGATGCTGCGGACGTTGGACACCGGCTATGTCGGCGAGGGGCAGAAGACGATTTTCGATTCGGTCGCGGGCAGCTTCGTGATGCGGGGCGGCAATCTCTTCAACGAGGATCTGGCGCTGCTGTCGCCCTATGTCACGGCCAGCGGGCAGGGCCGTGTGGGTCTTGGTGCGCGCGATCTGGAATACCGGATCAAGGCGACCGCGCTGGCCGATGATCAGGGGCAGGGCGGGCTGACCGCGCCCTTGCTGATCAGCGGCACCTGGGCAAATCCGAAATTCACACTGGATCTGGAGGCCTTGGCGCAAGAGCGGCTGGACGAGCAGAAGGCCAGGCTGGAGGCCGAAGCCGAGGCCAAGGCGGCAGAGTTGCGTGCCAAGGCGAAGGAAAAGCTGAGGGATGAGCTGGGGATTGAACAACTGCCCGACGAAAGCCTGGAAGATGCGGCCAAGCGCAAGCTGAACGAGGCAGTGTCGGACGAGGCGCAAAAGGCGCTGGAGGGGCTGCTGGGCGGCAACTAGGCCCAAAAGGAAAACGCCGCCCGGGTGGGGGCGGCGTTTTTCGATCCGTGTTCTCGGGTCAGCGGCGGCGGTCGCGCCGGGCGCTCATTGGTTGGAAGGCCACGCCGACATGCGCCTCGCAATAGGGTTTGCCGGGCAGGCTGGGCAAACCGCAGAACCAGAAATCATCGGTCGCCGGGTCACCGATCGGCCATTTGCAGGTGCGTTCGGTCAGTTCCATCAGCGTCAGCTTGCGGGCGCGCTTTTCCACCTCGCGCACCGAAGCCAGCGCCTCGGGGCTGATTTCGTTGATCGAGGGTTGCGGCGGCAGGGGCTGACCTGCGGGCACGATGGCCTTGCGGATCGGCAGTGGCGTTACGTTGCCCGACGGTGCGGCGGCGGCAGCGGGTTGCGGCGCTGCGGGGCGTTCGGGCGTGGGGCGCGCGGGGCCCGGTTCCGGCGCGGGGCGGGCTGCGACGGGTTCGGGCGCGGGGCGCGCTGGCGGCTCTGCCCGTGCGGCGGTGGCCGGGGCCTCGGGTGCCTCGTCCCGCTCTGCCGCGCCATCACCGGCGCGGTTCGACAGGCCCAGCCGGTGCACCTTGCCGATCACCGCATTGCGCGTGACCCCGCCCAGTTCCTTGGCGATCTGGCTGGCGGATTGGCCTTCGGCCCACATCCGCTTCAAAAGCTCGACGCGCTCGTCGGTCCAGGACATGACAAACTCCGGGGGTTCTGGCCTTTTGGGGGCCGTTCTAGTGATGACGTCACCGGATACATGGCGGCGGCCAGAGAATCAAGCGCGGGGCTTGCGGCGCGGCCTGCGATATCGCACAGGTGAAGAGAAGGGAACCATGATGCACGATTACCGAACCCAGCGCGCCGACACGTTCGAGACCTTTCGCCTTGTCAGCAAGGGCGTCCGCGTGCCCCCCACTGCGGTGGTGGTGTTTCAATTCGTGGCCGAAGACACCGATACCGACTGGAAGGGTGTTGAAAAGGCGCTGCGGGCCAAGGGCTACAAGACCCATAACGACGGCACGGTTCTGGAAGCGCGGGTTGGCCCGATTGCGGTGAACCCCGAGACGATCTGGGACTGGGAACGCCGCGCGACCGAGATCGTGCTGGCGTTCAACTTTTGGCCCGATGGCTGGGAACTGGCCGACTGATCAGGCCGCCACAGGCAGGGGCGCGGCGGCGGTGCGGGTCAGCAAAGCCCGCCATACCAGCACCATCAAGGCAATATGGCCAAGCGCACCCAGCGAAATGGCTGTGTCGATGCCCTTTTGCGAGGCGAGGTGCTGACCGCTGGTCAGCGCGGCATATTGCCCCCAGCCACAGCACAGCCAGGTAAAGGCAAACAGCGCACGCCGCCCCCAAAGGCCCAGCCTGTCCGACAGGTCAGGGAGCAGCAACCCAAGACCGAGGATCAGAATCGGCATGTCATAATCGTAATTATAGGGGCTGATGCCCATGCTGGCGATCAGCGTGACACCCAGCATGCGGCCCGCAGGCCAGCCCATTCGCGAGGCCATGATGATGCTGCCGACCGAGACCAGCGCTGCCCCCGCCTGCAGGGTCAGCGCAAGGCTGGCGTTCAGGCCAAAGGTTGCCAGCATCGCGTAAAGCGAGGTCATCCGGTAGAGAGGGTAATAGCCCAGCTTCAGCCCTTCGGCCGCCGTGGCGGTGCCATCAAGAAAGGCCCGCCAGACCTCTGGCCCCAGAATCGCTGTGGCCAGCGCCGAGGTCAGCCCGATCACCGCGAAGGTCACTGCCACCAGCCGCCAGCGCCCCGACACCACCGCCAATATGCCCGAACCAAGCGCCAGATGCGGCTTGATCACCATAAGACCCAGCGCCACCCCGGCCCGGCTGTGGTTGCCCAGCCAGCCAAGTGCGAACAGCCCCATCAGCGTGCCGGTCAGAAAGCCGTTCTGCCCGACTGCGGCGGTGATCAGAAAGGCGGGCAGGCCCAGAAACAGCGCATCATTCAACGAGGGGCCGGCCAGGCGGCGCAAGACCAGCAGATAGGTGACAAAGGTGCCTGCCGTGAACAGCAGATAGGAAAGGCCGCGCGGCAGAAATGTCAGCGCCATCGACACAAGGTCAAACTGCGGCGGATAGGTCCAGGGCATCCAGATTTCCTGCCCCGCAAGGGCGCTTTGGCGGCCCAGCATGGCGACCTTGTCATAGGCCGCCACGATCTGGCCTTCGCGCCCCATCTGGCCCGCGATGTAGAAGGCATCGAAATCCAGCACGGTCTGCCCGGCGCCAAGGGTGGGCACCTGAATGGCAAGGACGACGATCAGCAAAAGGCACAGCGCGACCACGCCCGCCCCGATCAGCGGCGCGGCAAAGAGGGGTTGGAATGTGGGCCGGTCGGTCACAGTTTCAGCCTTTTGAATACGGGTTCGGGGATGTTGCGGATGATCGCCATGACCAGTTGCCAGACGGGTTTGACGTAGATCACGTTGCGCTTGCGGGCAACAGCGCGGTGGATCGCCTCGGCCACCTCATCGGGTTGGGCGGTCAGCTTGGCGGGCAGGTCCATGCCGGCGGTCATCTTGGTATCGACAAAGCCGGGCAGCACGGTGACGACATGGACGCCCTTTTTCGCCAGCCGGTTGCGCAGGCCTGACAGCCAGGCGGTAAACCCGGCCTTGGCCGAGCCGTAGATGTAATTCGTCGCGCGCCCCCGGTCGCCTGCGACCGAGCTGATGCCGACGATGGTGCCATGGCCGCGCGCCTCCATCCGGTTGGCGATTTCGCCCAAGATTGCGGCGGGGCCTTCGAAATTGGTACGCAGGACAAGGGCGGCGGCTTGGACATCGCGTTCGCTGGCGGGCTGGTCGCCCATCAGGCCGATGGCCGAAATGGCAACCACTGGCAAGGGGCCAAGGTTGTCAAGAAAGGTGGGGTGGCTGGCGGTATCAAGCACATCAAAATCGGCAAGCGTTACGGCGACGGAATGGCGCAGCGTCAGGTCGGCCTTGGCATCGGCCAAACTGGCACTGTCGCGGGCGGCCAGCACGATCGGGTGGCCTTCGGCGGCAAAGCGGCGGGCTGCGGCAAGACCGATGTCGGAACGCGCACCAAGGATCAGAACGGCGGGACGGGTCACAGGTATAGCCTTTCGGATTGCAGTGAGGCGAAGCGGCGGGTCAGCCCTTCGGTCGTGCGAAGCTGGTGAAAGCGGTCGGCGCGCGGGTCAGACTGGCGCAGGGTGTCGGCAGTCAGACGCGCATCCTTGGCCAGATAATAGCGCCCGCCATGGGCAAGGGTGATGGCGTCCAGTTTGCGCAGCAGGGCAAAGGTGGCGCGGGTGGCGGGGAAATCGAGGGCAAGGGTGTGCCCCTCCATCGGGAAGGACATCAGGCCGCGCCCCTGCGGGCCAAGGCGTTTCAGCACGGCCAGGAACGAGGCGAGGCCCGAGACGGAGATGGTTTCAAGCAGGTCTGTCAGGCCTGCGCGGGCATTGGAAAGGGGCAGAACCGTTTGATATTGCACGAAACCACGGCGGCCATACATGCGGTTCCAGGCAAGGATGGAATCGAGCGGGTAGAAATATTCGTCCCAGCCGGTGACGGAATGCCCCGCCTTGGCGGCACCGCGCGTGTAGTAAAGGTGGTTGAAGGCGCGCACGGTATGGCGGTTCAGCGCAAAGCCCGGCGCGTTGAAGGGCAGGGTGCGTTTCTTGCGGGCGGGCGGCGCGAAGGGGGCGGTGCGGTGGCGCTGCGGCAGGTCGCCCAGGGTCGCATGTTCGCCAAGGGTGATCAGCGAGCGGCCAAGGCTGTCGCCCGAGGCCAGACAGTCGATCCAGGCGACGGAATAGGTGGATTGCTGATGCGTCTCAAACGCGGCCAGCGTTTCGGTCAGGTTGGCGGTGGCAATGGTTTCCTGCCGGATGAAGCCGGTTTCCACCCGGCGCAGGCGGAAGGCGGCGCGCAGGACAACCCCGGTCAGGCCCATGCCGCCCAGGGTGGCGGCGAACAGGTCGGAATTGTCCAAGGGGCCGCAGCGGCGGATCTGGCCGTCGGCGCCCATCAGGTCGATCCAATCGACAAAGGTGCCAAAGCTGCCGTGCAGGTGGTGGTTTTTGCCATGGACATCAGCGGCGATCATGCCGCCAAGGGTGACAAAGCGGGTGCCGGGCGTGACCCAGGGAAACCAGCCGCGCGGCAGGAAGGTGGAAAGGATGTCATCCAGCATCACCCCCGCCTCGGCCACCAGTTGAC
>CALRKX020000068.1:0-8969 GCA_943368305.1 Erythrobacter sanguineus | reverse complement strand
AGCGCCACCTCTTCGGCATCCGCCGTGCCGATAAAGCTGTCGCGGTCATGGGGGCCGGTATGGTGCGAAAGGGTGGTGGCGGGCGACAGGCCGACGATGGTCAGCGCACCGTCCAGCACCGCCTGATCCGACGGTTCGGGCAGGCCGTGGCGAAAGGTGAAATCCACTCCGTCCACCTCATAGCCAAAGATTTTCGACGCCGCCCCCAGCACGTCGCCATAGCCCAGCCCCGTGCCCCGCATCGCCCAGTGATCGGGCCGCCAGACCAGAAAGCCCCCCGTGCCATGGGCAGCGCAGCGGCTCCACCCGGCATACACGCCCATCGCCCCGGTCAGGCCCATGGTCCGCGTGGCCGGACGGGCCACCTGCGGGTCGTCCCAATAGCTGGTCAGACGGCGGGGGTCAGCCGTGGGGTCTTCGGCATGGGCGCGCGATTTGAAGCAGGTCTGGGTCAGCAGATCCTTTGACAGCCGGGTCTGCCAGAAGAAATTCCCGCCAAACCGCGCCAGTTCCCCACCCCGGTCCAGCCAGCCGTCCAGATGGTCGCGCATCTCCCAGGTCCAGTATTCATCATGCCCGGCAATCAGCGCGCGGGGATAGCCGTCCAGTTCCCCCGGGGTCAGGTGCAGGTCGTGCTGGGTGGTGTAATCCAGCGCAATCCCCTGCCCCTCGCACCACAGGGCAAAGGGACGTTCAAAAGCGGCCCACCCGGACGAGGCGTATTTCTTCGAAATCCCCCTGGCGCGGGCATAATCCATATGCGGATAGCGCGGTTTCGTCAGCAGGGGCGAGGCATGGGGGATACGCGGCGCATCCGCTGGCCAGCGCACGAAGCCCTTGGCCCAGGGGCGCAGCAGGCTGACATAGGGTGCGAAATCATCGCCCTTCGGCCCCGACAGCCCCTGATAATGGTTCGATCCGCCCCAGTCGTTATAGGCACACCATGTGCCCGTCGCCAGAACCATGACGATCTTCGCCGTGGGTTGGCTGGCCCGCAGTACGAACATATGCTGGCTTTCATGCCCCGGCACCGTCAGCGTGACGGTATAGACGCCGCTTGCCCAGCCCTGCGGGATCGGCAGGGCCAGCGCCTCGGGCCAGCCACAGCCCACCTCCGAACAATTGGCGGGCGTAGCGGCAAAAGTCGCCGCCAGTTCACCGCGATAGACCACCTGCGGCTCCAGCCCGTCGCGGGCAATCGTAAGGCTGGCCTTGGCGGCGGTCGAGGTCACATGCAACCGCAGCGTCTGACCCGGCAGATAAGACAGCGCATCGGTATACCCCCAGATCTGCGGGCGGCTGCGGTCGGGCGAGGCTGTCTCATAGTAATGCCCGGTAACCGGATCTCCATCATCAAAGGGGCCGGCGGTGAAGAAGCCCTGCATCATCCCATCCTTTGCGCCACATCCAGCATGCGGTTGGAAAAGCCCCATTCGTTGTCATACCAACCGAAGACCCGCAGCATCCCCCCTTTGGTGACGCGCGTTTCGGGCAGGGCCATGACGATACTTTCCGGCCTTGCCCGCAGATCGGTAGAGACAAGGGGCTTTTCGGTCCAGCCGATCACCCCCCCCACGGCCCGGAACGCGGCGTTCACCGCCTCTGCCGTCGGCACCCTGTCGAGCATCACCGCCAGATCGACGGCGGAAACAGAGGCGGTGGGCACGCGCACCGCCGACCCTTCGATCCGCCCGGCAATCTGGGGCAGCACGGTATCCAGCAGGCGTTGCGCGCTGGTCGTCGTGGGCACCATCGACAGGGCGGCGGCGCGCGAGCGGGCATAGTCGGCTGCGGGGGCATCGACCGTGGGCTGGCTGCCGGTATAGCAGTGGATCGTCGTCATCGACCCCGTGACAACGCCCCAGTTCTCATCAATCAGCCGGGCCAGCGGGGCCAGCGCATTGGTGGTGCAAGAGGCGTTCGACACGATGCGCTGATCCTTCAGGGCGGCCTCATTCGCGCCCAGAACCAACGTCAGATCGGCGGCCTGTGACGGACCAGAGATCAGCACCCGCCGCGCCCCGGCGGTCAGGCCCCGCGCGGCCACCTCCCGCGCATCGGCGCGGCCCGTGCATTCCAGCACCACATCCACCCCAGTCAGGTCCAGCGCCGAAATATCGGGGGTGCGGTGCAAGGGAATGGTATGGCCATCGACCACCAGCGCACCATCGGTCAAGGCAACGGTGCCCGGCCAAGGGCCAAAGACCGAGTCGAACTCGAACAGATAGGCGCACATCGCGGCATCGGCGATGTCATTGATCCCGGCAATGGTCAGGCCGGGCGCGGCCCCCTTGGCCCAGGCCCGCAGAACCGACCGGCCGATGCGGCCGAAGCCGTTGATGAAAATGCGCATCCTGTTCCTCCGTCTTGGCGGCAGTCTCATCATCTTCGCGCAAGGCCCGCAATGGCTGCAATCATATTTGATCAAATCGTCCCGCTTTCCCTTAACTCAAAGCCACGCCATGATCGGCGCAAAGGAGCCGACGATGGAAAATCTGGAACCGGGCTATGACGTTCCCGCCCTGTCGGGCTGGCGCGACGATCAGGTGCAGACGCCTGCTTTGCTGATCGATCTGGACGCACTGGAGGCGAATATCGCCCGCATGGCGGGGGCAGCGCGGGCGGCTGGCGTGGCGCTGCGACCCCATGGCAAGATGCACAAATCGGCCGATGTAGCGCAGATACAGATGGCGGCGGGGGCGGTGGGCCTGTGTTGCCAGAAGGTCTCCGAGGCAGAGGCCTTTGTGCGGGCGGGCGTGCCGGATGTGCTGGTGACGAACCAGATCGTCGATCCGGCCAAGATTGACCGGCTGGCGCGGCTGGCCGGGGTGGCGGCGGTGGGGGTCTGCGTGGACAGCGCCGCCAATGTGGCCGACCTGTCGGCGGCCTGCCAGCGCCACGGCACAACCCTGCGCGTGCTGGTCGAGGTGGATACCGGGCAGGCGCGCTGCGGGGTTGGCGCCCCGGAACAGGCGGTGACACTGGCCCGTGCAATCCTTGACGCGCCGGGTTTGAAGTTTGGCGGGGTGCAGGCCTATCAGGGTGCTATGCAGCATTTGCAGACCCATGCCGAACGGGCGGCGGCGTTCATGACGTCGCAGGCGCGGCTGATTCCGGTTCTGGCGGCCTTGCAGGTGGCGGATATCGCCTGCCCTACCGTGACAGGCGGGGGCACCGGGTCATGGGAGTTCGAGGCGGCCTCTGGCATCTGGACCGAGCTGCAATGCGGTTCTTATGCCTTTATGGATGCCGATTACGGGCGGATCACGGGACCACAGGGGCAGCGGCTGGACGGCGACTGGCGAAATGCGCTGTTCGTGCTGGCGCAGGTGATGAGCGTGGCACCGGGCCGGGCAGTCTGCGATGCCGGGCTGAAGGCGATGACGGCAGAGAGCGGCTTGCCATTGGTCTGGGGGCAGGCGGATGTGGCCTATGTGGGCTACTCTGATGAACACGGCCAGTTGGCCGACCCGGCGGGACGGCTGCGCCTTGGCGACCGTATCCGCCTTGTGCCGGGCCATTGCGACCCGACCTGTAATCTGCATGACTGGCTGGTCGCCACGCGCGGCGGGGTGGTTCAGGCGATCTGGCCCGTAACCGCGCGCGGCAAGGGGTTTTAGGGGCGGGTGTATTTTAGGGGCGGTGCGTGCTTGGCACGCACCGCGGCTTTAGGCCAAGGCGCCCGCCTTGGCGTGGATGTGGCTGACAAGGCCGGGGTCAAGCCGCAGGCGCGCGGCCAGCAGGGCAAGATAGCCCTTTTCCACAGCGCCCTCGGGGTCCACCGCCATGACAGAGGCGGCATAAACCTCGGTCGCCTCTTCCTCGGTCGTGGCCAATTTGACCACATCGCCAATTTCCAACGGCGCGGCCAGTTCGTCGGCGATCAGCGCCTGCGCCTCATCGCCGATCCCCAATTGCGACAGGCCGCCGGTGATACGGGCCTGTTCGTCCGCCGTAATCTGTCCGTCGGCATTGGCGGCTGCGATCATTGCTTTGAGCAGGCGGTGCGACAGGGCATCGGCGGCGTCCTGATCCTGCGGCATGAAATTGGGTGCGGGCGGCGGCAGTTCAACCGGCGCGGTCTGGGTATCTTGCGCCTGCGCGTCCTTGCCAGCCTTCCAATCCTCATAGGCCTTGTAGGCGAGGCTGCCGATCAGCGCGGCACCGCCCACCTTGACGCCGGTGCCGATCATCCGGCGGCCACCGCCGGTCAGGATCGCGGCCAGAAGGCCCCCGGCAATCGCGCCCTTGGTGGCCCCCGACTGGTTGTTCCAGGTGGCTTTGGCCTTGCCCAACATGTCATTCGCGCCCTGACCCGATGTCAGATCCTTTACCCCACCGATCAGGCTATCAAGAAAACTGGCCATGGAACCCTCCGATTGGCATTCCCGATAACTATGGGGATCGGGGATGACGCACTCAAGACAGGCCCCAGCCGCCGCCGCCCGGTGTCAGCATCTCAAAGGCCGCATCGGCGGAAAGGTGCCGTTCGTCATTGCCTTTCAGGGTTTCCACCCGGCCATCGGGCCACAGAACGCGGTTTACCCCACAGGCGCCGGGCTGCCCCCCCGCCATACCAAAGGGTGAAATTTCACGGCTGCCGCACAGGGTGGTCACGGTGACAGGCTCCAGAAAGCGCAGCACCCGGCGCGCACCGTTGCCGCCGGAGTATTGCCCCGCCCCGCCAGAGCCGGGACGGATGCCGAACACCTCCAGCCGCACGGGGAACCGGCGCTCCAGAATCTCGGGGTCGGTCATGCGGGTGTTGGTCATGTGGCTTTGCACCGCATCACAGCCATTGAACCCCGGCCCCGCCCCGGTGCCGCCCGCAATGGTTTCATAGTTCTGGAACCGCTCATTACCCCAGACAAAGTTGTTCATCGTGCCCTGCCCTGCCGCCAGCACGCCCAAGGCACCGTAAAGCGCGTTGCAGGCGGCCTGTGACACTTCGGTATTCCCCGCGATCACCGCCGCAGGCGGCGCAGGATTAAGCATCGACCCTTCGGGCACGATCAGGGTGATGGGGCGCAGACAGCCTTCGTTCAGGGGAATGGGTTTGCCCACAAGGGTGCGGAACACATACAGCACCACGGCGCGGGTAATGGCGGCAGGGGCGTTGTAATTTCCGGAATGCTGCGGGCTGGTGCCAGTGAAATCCACCACCGCCGTGCGGTCGGTGTGATTCACCCGGACGGCCACGCGAATTTCCTGACCAGTGTCCATCGGATAGCGGAAACTGCCATCCTGCAGCCGGTCGATCACGCCGCGCACCATCGCCTCGGCGTTCTGCTGCACATGGGTCATATAGGCGCGCACGGTTGCGGCGCCATGACTGGCACAGACATTCAGCAACCCGCGCCGCCCGGTTTCATTGGCCGCAATCTGCGCCTTGAGGTCGGCCATGTTCTGGTCGATCGCCCGGCAGGGGTAAGGACCAGAGGCCAGCAGGGCGCGGGTTTCCGCTTCGGCGAGTTCGCCAACGCGCACCAGGTGGAACAGGTCGATCAGCACGCCCTCTTCGCTGATCGCGCGCGAGTCGGGCGGGGATGACCCCGGCGTGCGCCCGCCGATATCGGCATGGTGGCCACGCGACCCCAGCCAGAAGGCCGGTTCATCACCCATGAAAACCGGGGTGATCACCGTCACATCGGGCAGATGCGTGCCGCCGTTGAACGGGCTGTTCAGCATCCAGGCATCGCCCGGCCGCGCCATGCCTTTGGTCGCCGCAATCACGATTTTCACCGCATGCGACATCGACCCCAGATGCACCGGCACATGCGGCGCATTGGCCACCAGATCGCCCGCGCCATCAAAGATCGCGCAGGAAAAATCCAAGCGTTCCTTGATGTTGACCGACCAGGAGGTGTTGGCCAGCGTCGCCCCCATCTGATCGGCGATCGACATGAACAGGTTGTTGAACACCTCTAGCAGAACCGGATCAGCGCGGGTTCCGGCAGCGGGGGGACGGGCCTGACGTTCGGTACGTTCAAGGATCAGGTTGCCTTGCGCGTCAACCCGCGCGGTCCAGCCTGGGTCTACAACGGTGGTGCCGGTGGCTTCGCGCAGGATCGCAGGTCCGGTGATGCGGCTGGCAGTGCCAAGCGCGGGGCGGTCATACAGCGGCACGGCCTGCCACTGGCCGCCGACAAAGATAGTCAGCGTGTCGATGGCGTCGGCCGTGCCCCGCTGCGCGGGCGTTTGGGGCAGCGTAGCGCCCTGACCAATCGCCTCTACCGCCAGAAACTCGAACACCAACCCGCGTTCGGGCGAGGCAAAGCCGAACCGGGCGCGGTGGGCGTCTTCGAACGCCTTCGCCATGGCTTCGGGCGGGCCAAAGGGCACGGGCAGCGGCTGGTGCTGGCCCTCGTATCGCAGGTGAGCCAGTCGGATAACCGTCGCCTTGGCAATGCCCTGTTCGGCCAGTTCGGCGCGGGCCTCGGATTCGAGGTCGGTGATGCGGGCTGCGGCCTGCGCATGGTGGGCCAAGGGCGCGTCGAACTGGCCTTCGCGCAAGCTGCGCAGTTCCGCCAGCCCCATGCCAAAGGCTGACAGCACACCGGCGAAAGGATGCAGGAACACCCGACCCATGCCCAAGGCATCGGCCACACCGCAGGCATGTTGCCCGCCCGCGCCGCCAAAGCATTGCAGAGTATAGCCGGTCACATCATGGCCGCGCTGGACCGAGATTTTCTTGATCGCATTGGCCATGTTGTCGATGGCGATGCGCAGGAAGCCCTCGGCCACCTGCTCGGGCGGCTGGGGGGGCTGGCCGGTCGCGGCGGCGACCTCGGCCGCCAGAGTTGCAAACTTTTCACGCACCACCACGACATCCAGCGGCAGGTCACCGCCGGGGCCGAACACTGCGGGGAAATGCGCGGGCGACAGGCGGCCCAGCATCACGTTGCAATCGGTGATCGTCAGCGGCCCGCCGCGACGATAGCTGGCGGGGCCGGGGTTGGCACCTGCGCTTTCGGGGCCGACCTGAAAGCGCCCGTCGCGGAAGGAGCAGATCGACCCGCCACCCGCCGCAACGGTGTGAATATCCATCATCGGCGCGCGCATCCGCACGCCCGCCACCTCGGTTTCAAAAGATCGTTCAAAGGTGCCGGCGTAATGGCTGACATCGGTCGAGGTGCCGCCCATGTCAAAACCAATCAAGTGATTGAAACCTGCCGCCTCGGCGGTTTTCACCATACCGACAATGCCGCCCGCCGGGCCGGACAGGATGGCATCCTTGCCCTGAAAGCGCCCCGCCTCGGTCAGCCCGCCGTTCGACTGCATGAACAACAGCCGCCCGGTGGCGCGGCCCATGTCAAGCGCCCCTTCGACCTGCGCCACATAGCGGCGCAGGATGGGCGACAGATAGGCATCCACCACCGTGGTATCGCCGCGCGCCACCAGCTTGGCCAGACGGCTGACCTGATGGGAAAGCGAGATCTGGGTGAACCCCTCTTCCGCCGCAATCGCGCCCAGCCGCACCTCTTGCGCGGGGTTCAGCCAGCCGTGCATCAGCGCCACCGCCACGGCACGAAGGCCTGCGGCATGGGCGGCACGCAGGGCGGAACGGGCGGCAGCCTCATCCAGCGGGCGCACCTCGGCCCCCTCGGCATCCAGCCGCCCCGGCACCTCGACCACCTGTTCATAGAGGAGCTCGGGGCGGCGGATGTTCAGCGCGAACAGGTCGGGACGGGCCTGCGTGCCGATGCGCAACAGATCGCCGAACCCTTCGGTGATCAGCAGCAGAACCCGCTCTCCCTTCCGCTCCAGCAAGGCATTGGTGGCAACCGTGGTGCCCATCTTGACCGCTGAAATCGCCCCCTCGGGCAGCGGATCGCCCGGCCCTAGGCCCAAGGCATCGCGGATGCCCTGCACGGCGGCATCGCCGTAGCGTTCGGGATTTTCCGACAAAAGCTTGCGCGTCTCCAGCCCACCGTCAGGCCTGCGCGCGACGATATCGGTAAAGGTGCCGCCCCGGTCGATCCAGAATTCCCAAGCCATGCCGCCCCCATCTTTGCCGCCCTTGGTGCGGGCCGATCCGGTCCAAGTCAAGCCAGAGCGTTGCGCCCCCTGCCCCTCTGCCGCGCGGTGCCGCCAGCCGGGGTTAACCCATCGCCCCTATTCCTGCCGCCCGGAAAAGGTGCGGCGTCGCGCCGGAATTTCAGCGCATGGGTGCAAGATGAACAAGGCGATTACCGAAGGTCTGGTCCTGATGCCGCCGCCGTTTTCGGCAGGCCTCGACCTGTGGTCGCGCGAAGACGGCTTGCCTGCTCAGGGGTCGTATCTGGGGCAGGCCAATGCGGCCTATGTGCCTTCGGATCAGGATTTCGGCGGCTGTCTGGAACTGCAGAAGACCACCACGACACAAAAGCTGCGGTGTTTTCAGAACATTCCCTGCCAGCCGGGCCTGTATCTGCGGGTGACGGCACGGATCAAGGCGATGTCGGGCGCGCTGCCCTCGGTCGCCATTGCGGGTTGGGCCGGCACCTCGGGCGGGACGAATGTGACCTCGGCGCAGCAGGTGGGGCCGACGGTCGCGCTGACCGGCTATGGCACGGTGGTGACGGTGACGGCCATCATCGGGTCGGGCAACCGGCAGGGGGTGGATATGGTCTGGGGCACCGCCCCCGCCTTTGGCCATTTCGGCCTGAACCTGACCGGCGCCAACGGCGGCATCGTGCGGATCGACGATATCCAGATCGAAGATGTCACCGATGTCTTTCATGCCGAGATGTTCAACTGGGTCGATGTGCGCGACTATGGCGCCAAGGGCGACGGCATCACCGATGACCGCGATGCGTTCGAGGCGGCCGATACGGCGGCGGCGGGGCGCACCGTTGTGGTTTCGCCCGGCAGCTATTTCATCGGGTCGAACCTGACCTTTGACAACCCGGTCAAGTTCGAGGGCATGCTGACCATGCCCGATGCGGCCCGTCTGGCCTGCACCCGTGATTACAATCTGGAAACCTATG
>CALRKX020000067.1:0-8981 GCA_943368305.1 Erythrobacter sanguineus | reverse complement strand
GCGCGGCGTGGCGGATGGCCGCCCCAAGCCGGGTATAGAATCCGGGTCGCAAGGCGTGGATGCGGGCCTCGACGGTCTGGTCCATCGGGTCGTCGAACGTCTTGCAGTCGTGAATCCACACCCGGTCGCGCTTCAACGAGGAAAAGCCCTGAATTGCAAAGCGGTCACCGCAGGCCTCCAGCCCCCAAGCCAGGGCCGTAAGCGCCTCGCGCGCGATGTCGATCACCGCGCGCCCCGTCACGGCGCTTTCGGTTGAGCGGGACACGTCGAGCAGGATCGACACCGCCAGATCGCGCTTTTCCGGTCGCGCCTGTTGCCAGATGCGGTCCGACCCGCGCCCGGTGGCGCGCAGATCGGCGACGGCGCGCAAGGTGGCGTCCAGATCCAGCTCTTCGCCGTCGGGTTGGGCGTAGCGGGTCAGTTTCGCGGGTCGCATCGCCTCGAACTGGCGTTTCACGGCGCGGATGCGGCGGCGGGCAGCGGCATCGGTGATGCCCGCCCAATCGGCCACAGGTGCGACCGGCGCGGCCAGCACCCGGCAATGATCTGGCAGCCAGACACCGCCCCGCGCATCCCATTCGGGATAGGTGAACTTGCCCGCAATCCGTTCCCGGTCCACATCCTCTGGCGCGAGGTCAAGGTGCAGTTTCAGCTTTGTTGCCGGGGCTTTGCTGATCTGGCCCAGCACGATCTCTTCATGGTCTTCCGCGGCCTTTTTGGCATTCTCCAGATCGTCATCCTCGATCCGGCGATTGATGTTCATCATCTCGGCCCAGGTCAGCATCGCCTCGAACTTGTAAAGGATCAGGCTGTCCTTGCGCTCTGCCTGATCGGTCTTCATCCGGCGGGTCTTGCGCACGGTGCCGTCGCCTGCCTCCTCTGGGGGGCCGCTGGTGGGCAGGCTCGCGACCTCGGTCGGGGTGCCGTTGGCAAGGCCACGCAGGTCGGGCCAAAGTGCCACGGGCAGCATGGGGCGATAGCCTTTGGGCGCGCGCCAATGGGCGGGCGGCATGTCATACTGCGCCAGCAGCGCGGCCTGAGGCTGGACCGGATCGCCCAGCAGGTGGCGCACCAGTCTTTCAACCTCGGCTTCGGTGCCATGCAGGGCGGGCCGTTGGCGCAGGGTCAGATGCGCCGCGCACAGCCGCCGCCACAGCGGGCAAAGGCCGGGGGCGGCCTTCAGCGTGGCTTGGGTCATGGCAACCCCGGCCGCGACCGCGGCAAGGTCGGCGCGAAACGGGTCTGTTTCAACGGCGCAAGGATTGGCATGGGCCGTGGTGGCGGCAAGCCACAGATACAGCGCCTCATTCTGCGCGCGGTCGGAAAAAACCGCCAGATCCACCGGCAGGCGCAACGCTTCGCCGTCAAAACTGGCGCGGGCAATATGTTCGGTGGCAAAGGCCAGCCGCCGCCGCCACGAAGTGCGGTGACGGCTGATCTGATCGGCGACCGGCTTCAGTTCCACATCCGGCCCGCCGCCAAGGCCCCGGAACAGCACCGCGATGCGGCCGCGCATGTCGTCGAAACGCACGGCGGCGTCAGGAAAGCGCGGGGCAGGGTCCATCCGTGACGCCAAGAGATGCCACAGCTTGCCAATGGTCTCTTCCGGCTCCCACGGGGCAAGGCCAAGATGCGTCATGTCTCAGCCCGCCACCGCAACCACCAGATCCATCAGCCCGTTGCGGGTGTCGGCATCGTCGGTCAGGGGTTCGATCATCGCGGCGCGGATGGCGCGGTTCAGATCCATGCCGCCCGCAACCAGCGTGGCGGCATAAACGACAAGACGGGTCGAGACGCCTTCCTCCAGATCCTGCCCTTTCAGTCCGCGCAGCTTGTTCGCCAACCTGACGAGCAACGATACGCGGTCTGCACCAAGCCCGCTTTCGCGCACCACCACCGGAATTTCGTGTTCGGGCCGGGGGAAGGTGAATTCCACCGACAAAAAGCGCTGCCGGGTCGAAGGTTTCAGCGTTTTCAGGATGCTTTGATAGCCGGGGTTATAGCTGGCAACCAGCATGAAGCCCGCTGCGGCATGCAGCTCTTCTCCCGTCCGGTCGATGGGCAGGATGCGGCGGTCATCGGTCAGCGGATGCAGGACCACGGCCACATCCTTGCGCGCCTCGACCACCTCATCCAGATAGCAGATCGCCCCTTCGCGCACGGCGCGGGTCAGGGGGCCATCAACCCAGACCGTCTCGCCTCCTTTCAGCAGATAGCGCCCGATCAGATCGGCGGCGGACAGGTCGTCGTGGCAGGCCACGGTGTAAAGCGGGCGGCCCAGCCGTGCCGCCATATGGGCAACAAAGCGGGTCTTGCCGCAGCCGGTCGGTCCCTTTAGCAGCAACGGCAGGCGGTTGGCATGGGCGGCGGCGAAGATTTCGCATTCGTCCGATTGGGCGAGGTAGAAGGGGGCATCCGCCCCTTTCAAATGGGTTCCATCCATGGCTTCACTCCGCTGCATGTCTGATCACGGGGCCAGGTTCGATCACCTCGCGGCGTGGCACCAGCAGGGCATAGATCAGCAGATAGGCCCCCAGCACCACGATCACGCCCGCGCCCAGCCGCATCCAGTAGAACAGCGCAAGCTGGTCCTGAACCTCCATGTAATACATCCCCATGACCCGTTGCAGATGGGTCTGGATCGTGCCGGCAAAGGTCAGCACGAAAGTCATGAACACCATGCCCGAAGACATCAGCCAGAACCCGGCCATGTTCAGCACCTGATTATAGGGATCACGCTGGCGCAGGATGGGCAGCGCATAGGTGAACAGCGCAAGGTTCACACAGACATAGGCGCCGTAAAAGGCCAGGTGGCCATGGGCCGCCGTCACTTGTGTGCCGTGGGTGTAATAGTTCACCCCGTGCAGCGTGTGCAGAAACCCCCAGATGCCCGCACCAAAAAAGGCCAGCACCGAACAGCCAAGGCTCCACAGCAGCGCCGCCTTGTTCGGGTGATCGCGCCGCCCCTTCCACACCATGACAAAGGCAAAGGTCATCATGGCAAAGAAGGGCACGATTTCAAAGCTGGAGAAGATCGACCCGATCCACTGCCAATAGGCGGGCAGTCCGATCCAGTAGTAGTGGTGCCCGGTGCCAAGGATGCCCGAGAACAGCGCGGTGGCGACGATGACATAAAGCCATTTCTCGACCACCTCGCGGTCGACCCCCGTCAGTTTCAGCATCAGAAAGCCCAGGATCGAAGCCATGATCAGTTCCCACACACCCTCAACCCACAGATGGACGACGTTCCACCAGTATTGCTTGTCCAGTGCCAGGTTTGACGGGTTGTAGAATGAGAACAGGAACAGCAGCGCCAGCCCCCAAAGTCCGATCAGCATGATTGAAGAGATCACGGTCTTGCGGCCCTTCATCACCGTCATGGTGACGTTCCACAGAAAGATCAGCGCGGCGATCACGATGCCCGCCTTGACCCATTTCGGCTGCTCCAGAAACTCGCGTCCCTCGCGTCCCAAGAGGAAGTTGCCTTCGAACAGGTTGAACAGGTAGGTCACCACCACCCCCGCCGTGCCCACGACAAGGATCCCAAGCTGAAGATAGGCCGCCTTGACCGAGTGAATCTCGCGCTCCGCCTCTTCCGGGATCAGGAAATAGGCGGCCCCGAAGAACCCGGTCAGCAACCACACGATCAAGGCGTTGGTATGAAGCATCCGGCCGACGTTGAACGGCAGGATTTCTGACAGGAAATTCGGCTGAACGTAGATATAGCCGATGACGACGCCCATGCTGACCTGAACGGCGAACAGGGCAAGCGCAACCAGAATATAGGCCAGCGCGATCTTTTGCGATTGATATTTCATGATATTCCCCTCAGCCCGCGTCGTTCGGCGGCCAGTTCTGGGTGTTGATCCTGCCGGTCCACAGCAGGAAATCGGACAGGTCGCGGATCTCCTGATCGGTCAGGTTGAACTGCGGCATCTGTCGGCGCCCCTCGACGCCGGAGGGCTGCGCCTCCATCCAGCCTTTCAGCGTGTCGAAGGCCGCATCCGGGTCGTCCTGCACGCCCCAGCGTTTCATCACATTGCCAAGCTCGGGTGCGAAATAGGCCCCTTCGCCAAGGATCGTATGGCAATTGATGCAGGCCTTGCGCTCCCAGACATGCTTGCCGCGGGCTACGCTGTCCGTCAGCGTGGCCCGGTCGGTGGACACATTCACGATGTACCAATGGCCATGGATGAAAAGGCCGATGAAGATGAGGATGAAGAACAGCGACCCGCCGTAAAAGATGTTCCGGGCCATGCTCTTCGTCAGGACTTCGCGCATGGCGAGGGTCTCCCGGAGCTGTTGTCGATGCTCTTGGGAATGGCTGCGCAAGGCGAAGTGTGCCTTAACGAAAGTCAAGGATGCGGAATTAACTTTGCCGCAGGCTGGGGGCCGCTGGTGCAGGAGGCAACAGGATGGCAAACCGCTGGCCGGTCTGGAAACTTGCGCTGCTGCTATACGTTTTCGCGGCGGGGGCGGTGGCGATCAATCTGTTCATGCTGGGCCTGCTGATGCAGGCCCTGGGGTTTGCCGCCCTGTCACCGCTGGTTGCGCTGGGCCTGTCGGGTCCGCTGGGCATCCCGGCGGCCTGGGCGGCGGGGGCCTGGGTCAGCCTCCTGCTGGCACAGGCAGAAGACCGGTAAGTGCAGCGCAGAATCGGCGCACCTACCGGCAATAGCTGTGGGTCAGCCAGCCCTCAGCCGCATTTCGAATGGCCGCAGTCGGTGCAGGTCATGCAGCCCTCTTTCATCTGCATGGCATAGCTGCCGCAAGAGGGGCAGGCTTTGCCGCGCGGGGTTTCACCCACCACCATGACCTCGGCCCTGGGGTCAGATTTCAGGCCCATGCCCTCGCCCTCGATAAAGCCGATCGAGATCAGGTGGCGTTCGATCACCCCGCCGATCGCGGCGAGGATCGAGGGGATATAGCGCCCTTCCATCCAGGCGCCGCCACGCGGGTCGAACACCGCTTTCAGTTCTTCCACCACAAAGGAGATGTCGCCGCCGCGCCGGAAGACGGCCGAAATCATCCGGGTCAGCGCGACGGTCCAGGCGAAATGCTCCATGTTCTTGGAGTTGATGAACACCTCGAACGGGCGGCGGTGACCGGCGATGATGATGTCGTTGATGGTGATGTACAGCGCATGTTCGCTGCCCGGCCATTTGACCTTGTAGGTCTGACCTTCCAGCGCCGCCGGACGGTCCAGCGGGTCGGACAGATACACCACCTCGCCGCCGGTCTGCGGCTGGGCCGCCACCGGGGCCTCGGCCTTTTCCGAAACCGTCAGCACCGAACCCGTCACCGCATTGGGGCGATAGGTTGTGCAGCCTTTGCAGCCCTGATCCCAGGCGGCCATATAGACCTCTTTGAAGTCATCAAAGCTGATGTCCTCGGGGCAGTTGATCGTCTTGGAAATCGAGCTGTCGATCCATTTCTGCGCGGCGGCCTGCATCTTTACATGGTCCAGCGGCGGCAGGGTCTGGGCGTTGACGAAGTAATCGGGCAACGGGGCATCGCCCTTCAGCTCGCGCCACAGGCGGACGGCGTAATCGACCACTTCTTCTTCGGTGCGGCTGCCGTCTTTTTGCAGAACCTTGCGGGTATATGCATAGGCAAAGACCGGCTCGATACCGGAGCTGACGTTGCCCGCATACAGCGAAATGGTGCCGGTCGGCGCGACCGAGGTCAGCAGCGCATTGCGGATGCCGTGTTTCGCCACCGCATCGCGCACATCGCCGTCCATCCGGCTCATGTTGCCAGAGGCGAGGAAGCCCTTGGCGTCGAACAGCGGGAAGGCCCCCTTTTCTTTCGCCAGATCAACCGAGGCGAGGTAAGACGCCCGCGCAATCGCGTGCATCCAGGCGTCGGTCTGTGCCGCCCCGGCGTCCGAACCATAGCGCAGGCCCAGCATCAGCAGGGCATCGGCAAGCCCGGTCACGCCAAGGCCGATGCGGCGCTTGGCAGCGGCCTCTTGCGCTTGCGCCTCCAGCGGGAAGCGGCTGGCGTCCACGGTGTTGTCCATCATCCGCACGGCGGTGCGGACAAGCTCATCGAGCGCGACAAGGTCCAGTTCGGCCCTGTCGGTAAAGGCGCCGGTCACCAGCGTGGGCAGGTTGATCGAGCCCAGGAGGCAGGCGCCATAGGGTGGCAGGGGCTGTTCGCCGCAAGGGTTCGTCGCCGCGATGGTTTCCACATAGCCAAGGTTGTTGGCTTTGTTGATGCGGTCGATGAAGATCACGCCCGGCTCGGCAAAATCATAGGTGTTGCGCATGATCTTGTTCCACAGATCGCGCGCCGGAACGGTCTTGAACACCTTGCCGCCGAACACCAGCTCCCATGGGCCATCGGCCTTGACGGCATCCATGAAGGGATCGGTGATCAGCACCGACAGGTTGAACATGCGCAGGCGGGCCGGGTCTTTCTTGGCCTCGATGAACGCCTCTACATCCGGGTGGTCGCAGCGCATCGTGGCCATCATCGCGCCCCGGCGCGAACCGGCCGACATGATGGTGCGGCACATCGCATCCCACACGTCCATGAACGACAGGGGGCCAGAGGCATCCGCCGCCACGCCCTTCACCTCGGCCCCACGGGGACGGATGGTGGAAAAGTCGTATCCGATGCCGCCGCCCTGCTGCATGGTCAGCGCGGCCTCTTTCAGCGCATCAAAGATGCCGCCCATCGAATCGGGCACGGTGCCCATGACAAAGCAGTTGAACAGGGTGACATTGCGCCCGGTGCCCGCACCTGCGGTAATGCGGCCTGCGGGCAGGAACTTGAACCCCTCCAGCGCCTTGTAAAACTTGGCTTCCCACTCGGCCGGATTCTTTTCCACCACGGCCAGCGCGCGGGCGATGCGATGCCAGCTATCTTCGACCGAGCCGTCAATCGGGGTGCCGTCCGCCTCTTTCAGGCGATACTTCATATCCCAGATTTGTTCGGCAATCGGCGCGGAAAAGGCAGACATCGGCATTCCTTGGGGCAGATTTAGGGGAAGCATCGACACTACCCCCAAGACCATGCGGGGTCAACTTGAAGTCGGGGCGATCTGTCCTAAGATATGAAGCGGGGGCGACTCATGAACCATCTGAACATCATCAAGCTGTGCGTCGGCGCCGAAAGCGTGGACGATCTTCTGCAATGGCAGGAACAGAATGCGCCGCGCTGGGCCCCGGGCACGGCGGAACACGTTACCCGCATGTGGCCCAAGCGCGCCGATGAGGTGTTGGCGGGCGGCTCGCTCTATTGGGTGGTCAAGGGGGCTGTGCTGTGCCGCCAGCGGATCGTCGGGTTGGAGGAGCGGCAGGGCGCCGACGGCATCAGGCGCTGCGCCATCGTGCTGGACCGCGAGGTGATCCGCACCGAGGCTGCCGCGCGGCGGCCGTTTCAGGGCTGGCGCTATCTGGACCCTGCCGAAACCCCGCGCGATCTGCCGAAAGGCCGGGTGCAGGATGATGCGCTGCCGCCCGCGCTGGCGCAGGCCTTGGCCGAAATTGGCCTGCGCTAGCTGTTGACTCCCCCGAAACCCCGGCTATAAGCCCTCCACGGTCCCCGAGGGCAACTTCGGGGCCTGTTCATTGGTGTTGGTGGCCCCCGCAAGGGGAAGCCTGTCGCCCGAAAGGGAAAAGGACAACGCCCTTCGTAACGTGATGAAGGAGATCAGCCGTGACCAAGCGCACCGCTGCCAAACACAAGATTGACCGCCGTATGGGCGAAAACATCTGGGGTCGTCCGAAATCGCCGCTGAACAAGCGCGAATACGGCCCCGGCCAGCACGGCCAGCGCCGCAAGGGCAAGCTGTCCGACTTTGGTACCCAGCTGCGCGCCAAGCAAAAGCTGAAGGGTTACTATGGTGACCTGACCGAAAAGCAGTTCCGCAAGATCTATACCGAAGCGGAACGTGTGAAGGGTGACACCGGCGAAATGCTGGTCGGCCTGCTGGAGCGTCGTCTTGACGCGGTGGTTTACCGCGCCAAGTTCGTTCCGACCGTGTTCGCAGCCCGTCAGTTCGTGAACCACGGCCACGTCACCGTGAACGGTCAACGCGTGAATATCGCGTCCTACCGTGTCAAGGAAGGCGATGTGGTCGAGGTTCGTCAGAAGTCGAAGCAACTTGCCCTGGTGCTGGAAGCCGTCGCCCTGACCGAGCGTGACGTTCCCGACTATCTGGAAGTTGATCACAACAAGATGGTCGCCAAGTTCGTGCGCACCCCCGGCCTGTCGGACGTGCCGTACCCGGTTCAGATGGAACCGAACCTGGTTGTCGAATACTACGCGAAAAACTGATCCTTTCGCCTTGCAGATACCGAAAGGCCCGCCATATCAGGCGGGCCTTTTTCTTTTTTGCCATGGAGTTACGCATGACCAAGCCCAGCATTGAAACCCGGCTTGAACGGACCCTGTTCGGCGCGCGCTGGCTGATGGCACCGATGTATCTGGGCCTTGTGGTCAGTCTGGCGATGCTGCTGGTCACCTTTGTCAAGGAAATCGCCTATTACGCGCCGCAGGTTCTGACCATGACGCCGGACCAGACCATTCTGGCCATCCTGACGCTGATCGACCTGAGCCTTGCGGCCAACCTGCTGTTGATCGTGCTGTTTTCGGGCTATGAGAATTTCGTGTCGAAATTCGATATCGCCGACCACGAAGACCGGCCCGACTGGATGGGCACGGTGGACTTTTCAGGGCTGAAGATGAAACTGATCGCCTCGATCGTGGCGATTTCGGGGATTCATCTGCTGAAGGTCTTCATGTCGCTGGGCAAGACCGAAGGCAGCTATGCGGTCAGCGAAACCACCTTGCAGTGGATGGTGCTGATCCATCTGACCTTTGTGGTGTCGGGTGTCTTGCTGGCCTTGATGGACTGGCTGTCGGCGAAGACGGATAAACACTGAACCCGTCGGCAGCGGGGGCGCTTCGCCCCCCGCACCCCCAGAGGATATTTATGAACAGATGATGGGGCCGAGACTACCAATCATCTG
>CALRKX020000066.1:0-8997 GCA_943368305.1 Erythrobacter sanguineus | reverse complement strand
TGATCTCGGATATCCGCAATGAGAAAAGCGGGGTTCTGCTGACCTCGGACGCCAATTTCGATCTGGATGGCGTCAACGCGATGCTGGCCCAGTTGAAAACGGCCGGGGATGAGTTTCTGGCCGATTCCGGTGTTGCCGCCGAAAACCGCCAGTTCGAGGTTTCGTTCATGGGCCGGTATGAATTCCAGTCCTTCGAAATCGAAGTGCCGATCATCCTGACCAACGGCCGCCTGCTGCCCGATGATCTGCCAAACCTGGTCGAGTCGTTCCACCGGATGCACGAACGCATCTATTCGATCCGCACCGATGGTGACACGGTGGAATTTACCGCCTGGAAGCTGCGCGCCATCGGCAAGCGGCAGGGGCAGGAAATCTGGCGCCGCAACACCTTGCCTGCGCAAAGTGGCGCGGTGACGCCCAAGGCCACCCGACAGATCTATGACCAGCCCAGCCACGCCATGATCGGGGTTCCTGTCTATGAACTGTCGCCGCTGGGCGAGGGGGCAAGGGTTTCCGGCCCCTGTCTGGTCGAGGCGCAGACCTTCACCGCCTACCTGAAACATGGTCACGAAGGCACGCTGGATGCCTTTGGCAACATCATCGTCACCGTCGCCTGATCCGGCAGAAGGACACAGCAGAATGGCAAACCTGAACGCCAAACCCGCCGCCGATGCCGTTACCCGCCGCATCGACCCCTTTCTTATGTCCGTGCTGAAAAGCCGGTTCGAGGCCATTGTGCGTGAAATGACGCTGGTGGTCATGCGCGCCAGCCGCTCTGCCGTGATAAAGAACGCCCGTGATTTCAGCTGCGCCATCCTGACCTATGACCATCAACTGGTCTCGGTCGAGGATGCGCTGCCCATTCACGTCATGTCGATGGACATGGCGACCCGCCCGCTGACCGAGCTGTTTGATGACATCAAGCAGGGCGACATGTTCGTGAACAACTGCCCCTATACCGGGGGCACGCACCATGCCGACCTGATCATGGCGATGCCGGTGTTCTATCAGGGTGAACCGCTGTTCTGGGTGGTGGCCCTGTCGCATCACGCCGATACCGGCGCGCCGGCTCCCTCTACCTATCTGCCCTTTGCCAAGACGATTTTCGAGGAGGGGATGCATTTCCCCTGTGTGCGCATCGCCGAAAACTACAAGGAAAAGAAGGACATCCTGCGCATCGGGTCCATGCGCAACCGGGTACCCGAGTTGTGGCTTGGCGATGTGGCGGCCCAGAACGGCGCCTGCAAGACGGCAGAGCGGCGGATCATCGACCTGATCGACCGCTATGGCCGCGACACGGTGGTGAACTTTGTCGAGGACTGGTTCGACTATGGCCGTCGCTGTGCCAAGGCCGCCATCGCCAAGTTGCCCGCCGGAACCTATGAATATGAAACTTGCCACGATCCGGTTCCCGGCGTTGCCGACAACGGCATTCCGGTGCGCGTCAAGGTGACGGTCGATCCCGAAGCGGGCGAGATTCTGGTCGATGTGCGCGACAACATCGACAATGTGCCCGGCGGTCTGAACCTGTCGGCCAACACCTGCACCGGGTCGTGCCGCATCGGCATGTTCAACAATCTGGATGAGAGCATTCCCCATAACGAGGGGGCCAAATCGCAGATCAAGGTGCTGCTTCGCGAAGGCAGCGTGATCGGTGCGCCGAAATATCCGGTAGGAACCTCGGTCGCCACGACCAACGTCAATGACCGTCTGATGATTGCGGGCAATGCGGTGTTCTCGCGGATGGGCGCGCCCTATGGGCAGGCCGAAAGCGCTTCGCACCTGCCTGCCGGGGTGGGGGTGATTTCGGGGGCCGATCCGTTCAAGCGCGGCAAGGGTTATGTGAACCAGATCTTCGTTGGCTATGGCGGGGGCGGGGCCAACCATGGCCATGACGGCTGGCTGACCTATTGCGGCCCGGCCAATGCGGGGCTGATCCAGCTTGACTCGGTCGAGGTGGATGAGTCGATGTATCCCATCGTCATTGAACGCCGCGGCATCATGCGCGACAGCCAGGGCTATGGCGAATACGAAGGCGCGCCCGGCATGGGGGGCGTGTTCTTCCCGCTGGATCACGACATGACCATCATCTACGCCGCCGATGGCACCACCCATCCGCCGCGTGGAGTTCTGGGTGGGACCACGGCGAAACCAAGCTATTCCAAGCGGTTGGGTGGAAATGGTGAGGAGACCATTCTGCCCGCCTTCTCGGAAGAGGTAATTCAGGCCGGCACCAAGATTGCCTTTACCGCCTGTGGCGGCGGCGGCTATGGCGACCCGTTGCAGCGGGATCCGGTGCGCGTTGTCGCCTCGGTCAACCGTGGCTGGCTTAGCCCCGAGACAGCGGCCGAGGTTTACCGCGTCGCGCTGAGCGAGACGGCAGAGCCGGGCATCTACGCCCTGAACACCGCCAAGACGGCAACGCTGCGCAGCGGGGGCTAGGGCACGATGGCCGGGACGAATGCCCTGATGATCCTTGTGGTCGCGGCGGTGCTGTATGGCGGCATCTTTCCGGTCAATCGCCTAGCGGCAGAGGCGGGCTGGCCCGCCGTTGCCTTTGCGCTGATGCCTGCGCTGGTGGGCGGGGGCGCTCTGGCTGTGCTGGGGGTCTTGCGCGGGGTTCGGCTGTCGGTCGCGCCACGCGCGCTTTTGGCCGATCTGGTGATTGGCGGGCTGGTGATCGGGCTACCGATCGGCATTCTGGTGACAGCGGCACAGCATCTGCCCGCCTCGACCCTGACGCTGGTTCTTTGCCTGTCGCCGATCCTGACACTGGCGATTGCGGCGGCCACCGGCTCGGAGCGGTTTGACCGGCGGGTGCTGTTGGGCATGGGGATGGGGACGCTGGGCATTGCGTTGATCGTCTGGCCCGACAGCGGTGTTCTGCCCGCGGGCGGCATGCGCTGGTTCCTGCTGGCGCTGGTGACACCTGTGATGTTTGCCACCGCCAACAACTGCGCCGTCTGGTTGCGCCCACCTGCGGCACCCGCGCTGGCCATGGCGGCCGGCACGCTTTTGGGTGGGGCGCTGGTGGCCGCGCTGGTTGCGCTGGCCCTGGGCGCACCGTTCTGGCCTGCCCGGACCACGCAGGCGCAGATGGTGCCGCTGCTGTTGTCCGCGCTGATCAACGCGGTGTTCTTCTGGATGTTCTTTCACCTTGTCGCGGCCATCGGACCGGCGCGGTTTTCGATCTTCAACTATCTGGCTGTGGCCGCAGGCATCCTGTGGAGCATGGTGATCTTTGGCGAAGCGCCTGCGCCGGTGTTCTGGTTGGCAGCGGCGTTGATGCTGCTGGGTATGCATGTTGCGTTGCGACAGGGGCGGCAAATGCCCCGGTCAACTTGACAATTCACGAACAGACGCAGCGGCGCAGGCCGCAACTGGGGGGACCAAGCGATGACCGATTTCACCATGGGCGCGGCCTATCTGGATGGCGGCTTCATGCCGATTGCCGAGGCACGGATTCCGGTAACACATTTCGCCTATCGCCGGTCGGATGTGACCTATGATGTGGTCGGTGTCTGGGACGGAAACTTCTTTCGGCTGGATGATCACATCCGCCGCTTTCGCGCCTCGATGGACCGGCTGCGGATGGTGCCTGACGAAAGTGATGACGACATCCGTCGTATCCTGAACCGGATCGTCGCGCTGTCTGGTCTGCGCGCCTCTTATGTGGCGATGGACTGCCTGCGCGCCAGCCCACCCCCTGGCATGCCGCGCCATTCGGCCCATGCCCGCAGCTATCTGTCGTGCTTTGCGGTGCCGTGGGTCAACATTGTCACCCCGGAACAATATGACCGCGGGCTGCACATGATCATTCCCAAGGTCCAGCGCATCGCCCCGGAAAGCTTCGATCCGCGCGTCAAGAATTTCCACTGGGGCGACCTGACCGAAGGCCAGTATGAGGCGCTGGACGCCGGGGCCGATACCTCCGTTCTACTGGACGCCGATGGCAACATCACCGAGGGGCCGGGTTTCAACGTGTTCTCGATCACCGACGGCGTGGTGGCCACCCCGCGTCGCGGCGCGCTGGAAGGGGTGACGCGAAAGTCGGTGATGGAGCTGTGTGCCGAACTGGGCCTGCGGTTGGAGGTGCGCGACATTCCCGCCGATGAATTCCGCCAGGCGGATGAGATTTTTGCATGCACCACGGCGGGCGGCATCATGCCCGCCTCGCGGATTGACGGGCGCATCATGGGCAATGACCGGCCGGGGCCGCTGTCGGCGCAGCTCAAAGACCTGTTCTGGAAAAAGCGCGCCGAAGGCTGGCACGCCACCCCGGTCGATTATTCAGCCGCCTGAAACGCCAAAGGAACCGTCATGCCCGATGATGCCCGCAAGATCCCCTATGCCCTGCCGCAACCCTATGGGATGCAGCCCGATATCGTCATTCCCGATGCGCTTGATCTGGAATGCGATGAACGGCTGTGGGTGCCGCAATCGGCCGACGTGTCATTTCGTCCGCTGCTGTTCAATGTGACGGCGGGGTATTATGTCAACCTCTTGCGGGTGCGGCGGGCAGGGGTTCTGTCGCGCCACCGCCACAACGGCGCGGTGCATGCCTTTGTGCTGCGCGGGCGCTGGCACTATCTGGAACATGACTGGGTGGCACTGCCCGGTTCTTTCGTGTTCGAGCCGCCGGGCGAGACGCATACCCTGGTCGTGCCCGATGACGTGGACGAGATGATCACCCTGTTCCACGTTCAGGGCGGCTATGTCTACGTCACCCCCGAGGGCGTGGCCGAAGGCTATGAGGATGTGTTCACCAAGCTGGAACTGGCGCGGCGCCATTACATCGCCTGCGGTCTGGGAGAGGACGCGCTGCGCACACTGATGCGCTAGTGCGATGCGGAGGAAACCATGTCTATCCCGAATACCCCGGCCCTGTCGGCCGAAACCCTGCGCCATCTGCGCGACAAGGCCCGCTTTGTCCGGCTGGAAACCATCCGCCTGATCGAGATTGCCAAGGTTGGGCATTACAGCTCGGTCTTTTCAGCAGCCGAGACATTTGCGGCGCTGTATTACGATGTGATGCGCCTGTCGGACGATCCGAAATGGCCCGACCGTGACAGGTTCCTGATGGGCAAGGGCCATGCGGCCGTGGGGCTGTTTCCGATCTTTGCCGATCTGGGTTGGTTGCCGCATGAGGTGCTGGATGGCTACACGCGGCTGGGCAATCCGCTGGGCGACCATCCCGATATGCGCAAGGTGCCGGGGGTTGATTTCTCGTCCGGGTCCATCGGACATGCGCTGTCGAACGGGGCGGGCATCGCGCTGGGCGGGCGGATGCAGGGGCGCGACTTTGCCACCTTTGTCATGCTGGGCGACGGTGAAATGCAGGAAGGCCAGGTGTGGGAGGCCGCGCTGTTCGCCGCCCAGCACCGCCTGTCACGGCTGGTGGCCATCGTGGACCGCAACGGGTTTCAACTGGACGGTGAGGTGGACCATGAGGTTGCCATCGAACCTCTGGCCGACACATGGCGCAGTTTCGGCTGGCAGGTGCATGAGGTGGACGGTCACAACCTGTCAGACCTGACCACGCTGTTGCGTCTGGTGCGGGCTGATACCGGGCGGGACCAGCCCTGCTGCATCATTGCCCGCACGATCAAGGGCCGTGGCGTGTCGTACATGGAGACCGAGCCGGGCTGGCATCTGGGCTATCTGACCCCACAAGACGCCGAAGCCGCGCGTCAGGAAATCATGGCACAGGAGATCTGATCATGGCCGGACCCCTTTCCCCCGACAGCTGGCAATACCGCGCGCTGAACGCTCTGAACCCCGGTCTTGACCATCTGTCAAACGGGCTGATCGCCCTGGCAGAACGCGGCTATCCCGTGGTTGCCGGGTCCGCCGATGTGCGGTTTTCGAACGGGTTGAACCGCTTTGCCGACCGGTATCCAGACCGCTATATCCAGTTTGGCATTGCCGAGCAGAACATGGTGTCTGTTGCCGCCGGGCTGGCCACCACCGGGATGATGCCTTTCGTGGCGACGTTTGCTTCGTTCCTAGGGCTGCTGGCGTGTGAGCAGATCCGCATGGATGTGGCCTATTGCGCCCAGCCGGTGCGGCTGATCGGGCACCATACCGGAATATCGATGGGGTTCTACGGCACCTCGCATCACGCGACCGAAGACATTGGCACCATGCGTTCAATCGCCGATCTGACAGTGGTCTCCCCAGCTGACGGCCCGCAGTTTCAGGCCGCCATCGAGGCCAGCACCGACCATGACCGCCCGATCTATTTCCGCACCGGACGCGGGCGGGAACCGCAGGTCTATGCCAATGGCGCGCCCTTTGTCTTTGGCAAGGCCATCGAACATTGTCAGGGCGAAGAGCTGACCATCATCGCCTGCGGTCTGCCGGTTCATCCCGCACTGGCGGTGGCAAAGGCGCTGAACGCGCAAGGCCGGTCGATCGGCGTGATCGACATGGCCACAATCAAGCCGCTGGACCGAGACGCCATTCTGGCCGCCGCCGAACGCTCTGCCCGGCTGATGACAATTGAGGAACACAACATTCTTGGCGGTCTGGGGTCAGCCGTGGCAGAGGTGTTGACAGATGAAGGCATCGGCAAGCGCCTGATCCGCCATGGCATTCGTGACCAGTTCGCCCTGATTGCGCCGCCAACCCATCTTTATGCACATTACCAGCTGGATGAGGCTGGCGTCATGGCGGTTGTCGCACAGGCCATCGGCTAGAGAATTGCGCCAATCGCGGGTCTGGCGTTTGAGGGGATGGCTTCTTGCGTGCTACCCGTGTCTCTGGCCGACTCTGCGATCACCAACAGAGCTGCGCCGCCCGCTGCAATGGGAGCGCGGCTTTGCGGTGATGCGTTCCACAATGCGCCAGGGCGGCTTGTTGCTCTGCCGCATCGCAACTGGGCCTCCATCGACCGATTCCAGTAAGATTTCGCCTGATATCTTAGTGAGACCATGGTGTTGCATGCCCGGAATTCATGACCGCCTGGCAGGCACATGGCAGGCGTTGTCAATCTCTGCCAAAGTGGCTTTGACCGCACAGGCGATCCCCGCGCCTTGATCCTCTCGTCGTAACCCTGTGCCCGCCGGTGTGACCTGGGTGCCATTTCGGGCGATGCTGGGAGCGCGCCTGCCGGGAATTTCCGGGGAATTTCCAGATGGCGGTCAAACCGTGATCTGCCGCCACTCTCCGGGGGCAAGCCCTTCCAATGTCCAGTCGCCCACCCGCCAACGGATCAGTCGCAGGGTGGGGTGGCCTGCGGCGGCGGTCATGCGGCGGACCTGCCGGTTTCTCCCTTCGCGGATCGTCAGGTCCAGCCAGCAATCGGCAACGGTCTGGCGCACCCGGATCGGCGGATTGCGCGGCCACAGCCAGGCGGGCGCATCGATCAGCCGGGCGCGGGCGGGCAGGGTCAGCCCGTCCTTCAGCATGATACCGCCTGCCAGCGTTGCCAGCGATGCCGCATCGGGCACGCCTTCGACCTGGGCCAGATAGGTCTTTTCGGTCTTGTGCTTGGGGTCCGCGATCCGGGCCTGCAAGCGGCCGTCATCGGTCAGAACCACCAGCCCCTCACTGTCGCGGTCAAGCCGACCGGCGGGATAGACATCCTTGAGCGGCACGAAATCGGCCAGGGTCTGTCGCCCTTCGCCATCCGTGAACTGGCACAGGACATCATAGGGTTTGTTCAGCAGGATTATTTTTGTCATGGCGGGGCATAGCATACCCCGCCATGGCCCGAAAGCGTCAGGCTTGCTTGGCCAGCGCGCCCGCGACCTTTTCCGACACAAGGCCAAACAGGTTGCCGATGATCAACGAGGCCAGCACAACAGCCGCTGCCTTGATCGTGGCCCCCGCATCGCCAATCGCCACCCCGGTCAACAGGCAGAACGCCGCGGTCGAGGCATAGCCGTAAACCGCCGCCGGAATGGTGGCCAGTTGCGGCAGATGCGCGCCCATGACCAGAATGACGACCGAGACGCCGACCAGGATCGAGGTGACCAGAACCGAGCCGCCGACCGTTCCCACAACGATCAGCGCCAGCGCCGCGACGACGACCCCCCAGACATGGTTGGTCGCCGATTTGACCAGCCCGTCCCCCTTGCCGCCGCTGTGGTAAAAGCTACCCCAGCCGATGAACAGTGCCCAGACTTGCAGCCCAAGCGGGTTGCCAAGGCACAGATAGGTGGCCACGGCGGCCAGCGCGCCGATGGAAATGGCCAGTGCGGTGATGATGTGCATGTTTCCCTCTCTCCCGTTTTGTCCCGCCTGTTTTCGGCGGATGGCGCCAAGGGTGAGTTGCCGCGACCACGCGCGACAATCGCACCAAAGTCTCTACGACCGTGAACGGAGCGGGGGCAAAGCGGGAACCACGCGCGCTGCGTGGTCGTAGATGCAGGCGCGGCAAAGAAAACGGGCACCCGAAGGTGCCCGCAAATTTCTTCGAAGAAATTTGCAAGGATTTTCGAAAATCCTTGCTTGCGCCCTTAGGCCCGCAGGATCGAGCGGCCGGCGTATTCTGCCGTCTCGCCCAGCATTTCCTCAATCCGGATCAACTGGTTGTATTTGGCCAAACGGTCCGAGCGCGACAGCGAGCCGGTCTTGATCTGACCGCAGTTGGTGGCCACCGCCAGGTCGGCGATGGTGCTGTCTTCGGTCTCGCCCGAGCGGTGCGACATGACGTTGGTGTAACGTGCGCGGTGCGCCATATCGACCGCTTGCAGCGTTTCGGTCAGCGTACCGATCTGGTTGACCTTGACCAGCATCGAATTGGCACAGCCCTTGGCGATGCCCTCTGCCAGACGGCGCGGATTGGTCACGAACAGATCGTCACCCACCAACTGAATCTTGCCCCCCAGACGGTCGGTCAGCAGCTTCCAACCTTCCCAGTCATCTTCCGAACAGCCATCTTCAATCGAGATGATCGGATAGTCGGCGGCCAGACCGGCCAGGAAATCGACATTCTCGGCGATGGACAGCGATTTGCCTTCGCCCTTCATCTCATACTTGCCGCCCTTGAAG
>CALRKX020000065.1:0-8999 GCA_943368305.1 Erythrobacter sanguineus | reverse complement strand
TTCACCCCTTACCACGTCGTCGCCGGCATCGCCCCACACGGCATCATCGCCCGTGCCGCCGCTCATCGTATCGGCCCCAGCATCTCCATGCATTGCGTCATTCCCGGACCCTCCAGAAATCGCGTCATTGCCGTCGCCGCCATACAGATAGTCGCCTCCGGCATCGCCCGAGATGCTGTCATGCCCTGACAGACCAAACAGTTGATCGCTGCCCGCGCCGCCAACAAGGTTGTCAGCGGTTATGCCAAAACCCGCTCTCGAGTCTCCTAGGAGGTATAGGGGAGCGTCGCCGGGAGAGGCCGCACCGATCACAATTCGGATCATCTCGAAGTCATTATGCAAGGCGACGGAAACCGTGTTCCCATCAATGATCAGCCAGGTTTCGCCCTTCTCCTGTGTCGATGAGACGTCTAGCAGCGGGTTCCAGATCACCGGTTTGCCTGATATGCCCTTTTCCACATTCAAGGTTTCCGCCCAAGCGTAGGACACGCCGTCCGCCAGATTTGATATGTCAAAAGTTACCCAGTAGCCGTCCGGCTGCTGGGTGAGAGTTGCGCCGTCTGGCAGATCGTTCGCACTTAGGAAGAGGACAAGCTTCGAGTTGTCCGAAAACGCTTGCAAATTGACTGGCCCGGACTTCCAAGCGTCAAGATAAGCCCCTGGTGTAACGACCTTGGTTCCCGTAAGAACTTCTGACGCCATGCGCAGGGCCTCACCCCTTGGGGTATAGACATTTCGGTTCGTAGCGGCGTCATAGTAGCTAACCTGCACAGCCGGTTTATATGGTGCGGCTATGCCCCAGGTTGTCGCGTAATCAACACCCATTTCTGCCAGGGTTGAGATAGCCGCAATGGTTGATGCTGCAGCCTTCAGTGATCGGCCGGGATCGTATGTTTCAGTGTTTGCTACTGTCCCGTCTGTTGACCATTCCGAAGCGATAACAAGGATATCGTCATGAAGGCCCACAGTTGCGTGCGCGGCCTCGATAATGCTTTTGGCATTTCCAATCTCGTCAGAGTACCAGTTCTCATACGTCGAGGCACCTTGCATGCTGAGGGATAGGGCGTGAAATCTGATTCCGTCGATCTGCGAGATGAGCTCCGGACCCAGTTCCGCGAGATGCACCAAAAATCTGTCCTGCGGATCCAAGTCTGTGCCAGCCTGACCATTCATGAAGGGCAGCTGAGGGGCGAAAATCAGATCGACGTCGGGATGATCATCCCGAAAGTCTGACAGCGCAACCAAAGCGACCTTCATGAGGTCAAAATAGCTCGACAATGCCTGCTCCACGGCGAGCGGATCAAACTGGCCATCTGGCACCGTTTCTCCCGGGAATGCCCTGGTCCAGACCAGGTTTTCATTTCCAAAATCGAGAATGATTTTTGGCGATCCTTGCTGGTCGCCTAGGTGCGCCGCGAGGTTGTTGAGAAAATTCGTGATATCTTGGCTGAAGCGCTCAACAAGGGAATCCTCGGTTGCCGCATCAAGGGTCGTCCCGAAGGTAGAATAGCGCTGAACAGGCACGACCAGCTCCAGCATCGCCCCGTTGGAGGTTGCAGCATCCAGAAACTGAGTCAGACCCATGATATCGGATCTGGCGGCCAGCACATCCGGATGAATTAAATCCGGGTATGACAAGTCATAAAGGTAATTCGAGTCTAGCGCGTCGGTTGCGATCCACCCCAATCTGTCTCCGCCGTCGACCTTCAGAGAGAACCCTGTATCGGAGTTGGCCCAACTGCCCTCTTCGGCGACTGTTCCGCCAGGGAAGCGCAGTGTGTTCAGTCCCAGGTAATCCACGGCATGAAGAAACGACTGTGCGGAGCCGGCATCCTTGTTGATGTCAGTGCCACCGAACAAGCCTGCCTTGATCTCGGCAAACTCGCCCGTTCCATTGGTGGTGCCGACGTAGCCCGTTGCATTCACCGCAATCATGCGCGTCCCTCATGATCTGGCTCGATCCAAAGGGCAGTCTGGCAGAAGAAGATTTTCCGAAGATTAAAGCCCGTATGCGTTCGTGCCGAGAGGCCTTGCGTTGCGAGGGGGTGAGCCTGCGAAGTCCGATGGCGCTGCATCCGTCATGCTCAACAGAGCGACAATCTCTTTGATCGTGTCGGTTATGCTCGAAACGAGCCTCCGGGCGACGAACTCGGATCCGTGGCTTTCGATGGATGGGCACTCAGGTGCGGTCAGTTCGGAGATTTCCTCACGGACGATACTGTACAGGTCAGTTCGCTTCAAGTCGTCGACCCACTCCAGTAGACTGGCCAAGCTGTCGATCACGATGGTGCCAACCTGCTTCGCCATGCGCGGCGAACACCCCAGTGTGAGGGCCGCCGATGCTACCGCAAACCTGAGGCAGTCCCAGCCAGAGTGAATGAGCCGTGAATAGGAGGTATCGCGCAGATGCCGACTGCATTCCAGAAGTTGCATTTCGACGTACGCAGCATACTGCCGTTCTGCCAAGTTCAGGATTTCCATGACCTCGTCGGCCAACAGGCTCTGATTAATGACTTCATAGGCTACTCGTGACGGCCGATCTTCTTCGATCATCCTATCCCCCCGGTTGTATCGGCGAGAATGATGGGAAAGTGGTTAAGTATTTGTTACTACACCGTTAGGTTGAAAATTCTCTACTCTGCTTAGATCTATAGGCATATGTTCGGCCAGATCGTCCGGATCATTAACCTGATGTTAACGATGACGCGATGAGCGTGATGCTCGCGGTAGTTGCGTTTCCGACTCACCGTTTCGTGACACTTGTATCCGAAGATGGGAGACTTCACTGAAATTGCTGTCTTTGTATCTAATCCAGGAGAAATGATATGGCAGATCAACCTATGAAAAGTACGAGCCTCAACCAATTTCTTAAGGCGTTCCAAGAATGGCGCAATATCCAAATGATCATCAACTCTGCACCTGAAGGTTCCGAAGTATTCGAGGAAGCCCTGGAGCGCGAGGTGTTTCTCGTCGACTATATCGACAGCAATCGTGCCGTCACCGGCCTGGAACGTGATGTCAAATGGATCGTGCTCGCGACAAACGGACTGATCGACTGCGACAAGAAGCAACTTGATCGGCTTATGGAGCAGTTCACCATTCTGTTTGGACCTGGAAACTCACTCTCAAAACACAGCGCGGTTGATCAACTCGTAGTACAGGGTAAAGGCGGCGGCAAAGAGGAAATATCGTATCGAATTCTTGCTAAACTTCTTTGAACCTACTTCCCAAACGATACAGCGGGCTGAGCGCGCAGGCTCTCATTCGCCGGACCGATGGCTGGGTGCAAAACGAGAACGCTGCTTTGATCACGTGGACCGTATTCGTCTGCCGCAATCCGGATCACGCTGTCCAGTTTGGACACAACATATCTTAATTTCTTGGTGCGGGCATATGCCCGAAGATCGATCAACGTATCGACAATTGTTGCGTGCAGCGTCGACACTCCTGGGACGCTTGGGCCATTGGGCATCAGGGCGAAGCTGCGCTGACGCGTCCTAAGCCGTTCAGACATGAATACGTGCATATCGCCCTGATCGACAACGCGTGCCTCGGCATTGTCTTCAACAAATGTCACGGCATCTGCAAGCGCGCGCCGTAACCGATTGGGCCTGGTTAGCTCTACTGAGCAAAGTGCTAAAACCAACAGGGATGCCATAGGCGAATCTGCAAAATACATAAAACTACCTCCAAACATTGGATACAGAAGCGCTCAAAACCCTTAACGAGGGATTAAAATTTGTCTCCCTGAGAATCAATGGCAACCACGTGAGCGGATTGTCGCCGGCACGACTGAAGCAACGAGCCCTCATCGACCTTGACGTGGCGCGCAAACGGTGGGAGCGTGCCACACCTTCAAGCAGTCACCCACGGGAAATGTGAAGCCATTTTGGTGGGTTGCGTCTCTACATGGCAGTCGTCGCACAAATTGGTCAGGGGAGTTGCCCTTTCCCCGGACAAGCTCAGCTCAGACCTGACGTGTGGGCGAGGGAACCGCACTGACGTTGCCCCCTGCACCTAATCCAGTCTGAGATAGACTCTGGCCCAACTGAAAGGACCAGAGATGAAGCGCAGCAGGTTCACCGAAGATCAGATCATCGGCATTTTGAAAGAGCACGAGGCCGGGGTTTCCGTCGCCGATCTGTGCCGCAAGCATGGCGTCAGCGACGCGACCGTCTACAAGTGGAAGGCCAAGTATGGCGGGATGGATGTGAGCGAGGCCAAGCGGCTGAAGGGTCTGGAAGACGAGAACGCCCGTCTGAAACGGCTGCTGGCGGATGCCATGTTGGATAATGCCGCGCTGAAGGATCTCCTTGGAAAAAAGTGGTGACGCCCGCCGGAAAGCGGCAAGCGGTCGCGCATCTGGTGGCAGGCCACGGGATGAGCGAACGGCGGGCGTGTCGGGTGATCGGCTGTTGCCGGATGACCATGCGCTACGAGGCGATCCGACAGGAGGACCCTGTGCTGCGCGAGCGGCTGAAGGAATTGGCACGGGTCCGTCGCCGGTTCGGCTACAGGCGGCTGCATGTCTTCCTGTCGCTTTGCCTTTAAAGGGGGTCATCCTCAATTTGTGTGTCACGGTCTGACCGAGCTTCTCAGATTGAAGGGATCATGTCGTGGCATCGAAGAAGCATTGGGCTCCCACCAGCAGCGTGCTGGTGGGTGAAGTCCGCCAGACTGAGACGGGTGCGTGGGTCGTGTCTGGCAGGCTGGCTCCGAATGGCATTTGCCCTGAGTGCGGGGCGCTCTCAAGACAACGACATGGTTGGAGGCGCCGGCGGATCGAGGACTTTCCCGCTCAGGGCCAAGCGGTTTGGATCGAGCTCAGGGTTTGCCGATGGCGATGTTTGAACTCGGATTGCTACCGCCGCACTTTCTCCGATTGCAAGGCGGAAGTGGCGCCCCCTTATGCGCGTCGGACGTCTCGACAGGCGCAGCTTCTGGGCCATATGGCGCACGCCGCTGGCGGCACCCCAGCTGAACGGCTCTTGCGGCGACTGGGTATCCGGGTCAGCGACGACACTATCCTCCGACAACTGCTACGCGCAGCTCAAGTTGTTCAACCACGCGCGCGGATCATCGGGATCGATGATTGGAGTTGGCGAAAGTCGCAGAACTACGGGACGATCATCATCGACCTCGAGCGTCGCGTCGTCATCGATGTTCTCGAAGATCGTGATGTTGTCACGTGCACCGACTGGCTAAGGCGTCATCCTGAGGTGGAAGTCATAAGCCGAGATCGCTGCGGTCTCTACGCCCAAGCCGCTAGACAAGGCGCGCCGCAGGCGGAACAGGTCGCCGACCGGTTTCATATCGTGCAGAACCTTCGCATGGCAATCGAGGAGCAAATGAACCTGCACGGTCGCGCAACTGGCAGGGCGTTGCTCTCCGACGCAGACAACATCAGCACGGCCAGTAACCTTCTGAAATCACGTCTTGCGCACCGCAAGTCGCGCGAGGAGATATACGAGACAATTCTGGCACTTCGGCAGCAAGGGCTGACGTGCAGCGAGATTGGGCGGCGAACGGGGTTTCCCCGTCGTAGTGTCGCGAAATGGCTGCAGTTCGAGACGCCTCCGGACCGAAGGCGCGCCGTCCTAAAACGCTCGTCCGCATGGTATTTTGAAGAGTACCTGAAGCAAAGCTGGGCAAACGGCATTCGCAGCGGAAATGCACTGTTCTCCCTGATCCAAGAACGCGGATACGAGGGCAGCCTGTCAAATTTGCAGAGGCTCTTGGCCGGATGGCGCAGAGCCGAAAAACAGGAACAGGGGGGTCCCATCGGGGAGCAGCAATTCCTTGAACCGATCCGCGACCCGGAAACGGGGCACGCGATATCCCCGGTCATCGCGGCGGCGCTCTGCATCAAACCAAGAGGAAAACTCACCTCCGATCAGGCAAGAAGAGTCGCAGCTCTCAAGGAAGGCTCGCCTGCCTTCACAACAATGCGGCGCCTCGCCATGCGTTTCAATGGCATCTTGCGTGGTCGAAAAGCAGACCCGCTGCCCGCCTGGATCGACGATGCGATCGAAACGGACCTAGCGCCCATCGTGCGGTTCGCCCGCACCTTAAACAGAGACATTGATGCGGTCAGGAATGCGATCGAAATGGAGTGGAGCAATGGTCAAGCCGAAGGCCAGATCAACCGATTGAAGACCTTGAAGCGCGCGATGTATGGGCGAGCCGGCCCGAACTTGCTCAGGGCCCGAATGCTTCCTCTGCACCACACAAATTGAGGATGACCCAGGAAATAGGAGACGAGCTGGAGCGCCACCGCCCCGGCAAAGACCGAGGCAGGCAAATTCAACAATGAACCTCCGGCAAACACAGCCTCGGTCGCACGAGCGAGCCCGAAGCGGCCGGGGGCCTCGGCGCCTTGTGTTGGTCCCGATGCCATTGCCTCCTGTTCGGTTTCCTCTGACCCTTCGGGTTCTTTGATTTGAACACGCCGACGCGCGCGGCGTCCTGCCGTCAGACGCCATTGGGCGGCGCTCAACTCAGCCTGCCAAGCACTCGCGCCCTCCGGATCGTTGCAGCCGAGGACACGGGCCAGCCACCGGATATTCTGCGCGCTGATGCCCTTGTCGTTGTTCTCGAACCAAAGCTGAACAGTGCGCAGTTCGATACCGGCTCGGTTTGCTTCGATCTGCGAGATTGCGTCCGCCAGGAGGTCCGCGGTCCATGGGCCTTGGGGGCATCCATCTTTGTCAACCGGTCGCCCAACTCCGGCGGCTGCGGCTCGTCCGAACAGTGTCTTGAAGTCGTCGCTACCCCGCTCAGGCAGTTGAAAAAATTTGCCGTTTTTAATCAATACCATACACAATTACTTTTCGTGATGTTTCGGATGTCTTCGTAGGAGGCCGTGATCTGCTGATTTGGCGTGAGCATCTAGCGCCAGCAACCGCGAGTTGCAACCTGACCTCATCTACATCGTCCTCCGCCACGATCAGAGGGTCAGGATGGCGACGGGCGATGGCCAGGCAGAAGCGACCCCAAAATCAGCATGATCAGGAGACAACAGATGGCGCAGATAAAGAAAACGCAACAAAGGGCTGACATTAGAAACACCGCCCGCCTCACCGGCGAACCGACCATGCGGATCCTCTGCAAGAAGACCAACACGCTCGTGGGCTACCTCTACCAATGGAACAATGGTGACCTGCAACCTGCCTGGCTCAACGAGGCTATGGCCGACGTGCGCTATGAGCCTATGGTCGAGGCCGCCTGACACGCGCGATCCTGACTGCGGGCGAGGCGATTAGGGGCGGTACGATGTAAAGGCCATACCGCAAACCTTGTTCTTGATGCATAGAATGCTCTTCCATAAATCACGATTTTGCCTCATCGTGAGTTATAGAAAAGGACTCTATTGCTCATGCGCTGGAACTGGACGCAAGCCGACTGGCCGAATTTCCGCTATGACAGCGCCGCCGTCGAACCTCTCGAGCGGCGGTTCCTGCTGTCATCAGGAGAGATCCTCGGCGCCGTCCGCCATGTGACCGGCGAGGAGCGCGATCGGTTTCGCATCGAGCTGATAAGCGAAGAGGCGATGCGGACGAGCGCCATTGAGGGCGAGGTGCTGGACCGGTCCAGTGTGCAATCTTCCCTGCGTCGGCAGTTTGGATTGACCGCCGAGGGCGCGCCATCCAAGCCGCGCGAGCAGGGCGTCGCAGAGATGATGGTTGACGTCTATTCGACCTACGCGGCACCTTTGACCGACGAAACCCTGTGTCGCTGGCACGGGATGCTGCTGTCGCACGACCGCGGGCTCGAGACCATTGGCGCTTACCGTCGACATACCGACGCGATGCAGATCGTCTCTGGCCGCATCGACCGACCGACGGTGCATTTCGAAGCCCCGCCCTCGGCACGGGTGCAGGGAGAGATGGACGTGCTCGTAGACTGGTTCAACCGCACGGCACCAGACGGACCGGCACCACTGCCCGCACTAACCCGCGCAGCGCTCGGGCATCTCTGGTTCGAAAGCATCCATCCATTTGAGGACGGCAATGGCCGCCTGGGCCGCGCCTTGGCCGAAAAGTCCCTCGCTCAGAACATCGGCCAGCCGAGCCTGATCGCGCTGGCCTATACGATCGAAAGAGAAAGGAAGGCCTACTATGACCAGCTCGAGACCCACCAGAAAACGATGGACGTTACCGGCTGGCTGCTCTGGTTCGCCGAGATCGTTCTGAAGGCGCAACAGGTGACGCTGACACGGGTCGCCTTCTTCATCTCAAAGGCAAAATTCTACGACCAGTTCCGTGACCGACTAAACGACCGGCAGGCCAAGGTGATCGAGCGCATGTTCCGCGAGGGTCCGGACGGGTTCAAAGGCGGCATGAGCGCAGAAAACTACATCTCCATGACCGGCACATCGCGTGCGACCACAACCAGGGATCTGCTTGACCTCGTTGAGATGGGCGCGCTCAGCCGAACCGGGGAGCGGCGTCATACGAGGTACTGGCTCGAACTTTGACCTCGGCTGAAGAGGGGATAAGCCCGATAGGTCTTCGCATAATAAAGCTTATGTAATGAATAACCCAAGCACAGCGGCTTTCAACTATTAAGGCTCACCGTTTTGTCCTTGTAGGCACGCCACAAGCCGAGACGCTTGATGCGATACTCAACCAACTCGACCGACGCCCCAAAACGGTCTGCGATCTGAGTTGCACTTTCACCTGCTTCAACTGCCGTTCGAACGGCAGCTTCTGGAAGGAGTGTTGCCGCGGCGAGATAGAAAGCATCATGTTCTTCGGAACTATCGTAGGTTCGGCCATATGCGTCGGCGATCTTGGCGATGCGGGTCAGGCGATGCCCGAGCAGAATGTGCCAGCACTCTTCAAGGTACGTCACACGCTGGCGCTCCATCGTGTGTTTATCGTTGCGAAGAATGGCCCACGTATCCTCGGACAAATCCAACGGGACACTCATCGCTGACCACTCTTGGGCACCTTCGCCCAGGAGAAACTCGGCGCATTCCTTGCTGAGCCGTTCAACGT
>CALRKX020000064.1:0-9012 GCA_943368305.1 Erythrobacter sanguineus | reverse complement strand
AGACGGTGGCGCTGGTTGGTCCCTCTGGTGCGGGGAAATCGACGGTGCTGCATCTTCTGATGCGGTTTTATGATCCGCAATCGGGCACGATCCGGCTGGACGGGATTGACCTGCGTGATCTGGGCCGCGCCGATTTCCGCCATGCGCTGGCGCTGGTGCCGCAGGACCCGGTGATCTTTGCCGCCTCTGCCCGCGAAAACATCCGCTTTGGTCGGCCAGAGGCCAGCGACGAGGAGGTGGAGGTCGCCGCCCGCGCCGCCGCCGCGCATGAGTTCATCGCTGCCTTGCCGATGGGCTATGACACCTATCTTGGCGAACGCGGGGTGATGCTGTCGGGCGGGCAAAAGCAGCGCATCGCCATTGCGCGGGCCATTCTGCGCGACGCGGCTGTGCTGCTGCTGGACGAGGCGACAAGCGCACTGGATGCCGAAAGCGAGCGGCTGGTGCAAGAGGCGGTGGAGCGGCTGGGGCAGGGGCGCACCGTTCTGGTGGTGGCGCACCGTCTGGCCACGGTGAAGCGCGCCGACCGGATCGTGGTGTTCGACCATGGGCGCATCGTCGCCACCGGCAGCCATGACGATCTGGTGGCCGAAGGGGGACTGTATGCACGGCTGGCGCGGTTGCAGTTCACCGACGGCGCGGTGGATTGACGGGAAAGATCGCCTGCTTTTCCCCGCGCGTTACATGACCAGATTACGCATGGTGACGGCGGCCCCTTTGGCGGGACGCGATCAGCATGGAGATGAGTGATGGGTTTTTGGGATTTTCTGCACGGCTCGGGCAAAAAGCTGGAGACCGAGACCCCCGATGCCGCCCCGACCCCGGCGGTTCTGAAAAAGGAAGTGTCCGATCTGGGTCTTGATACGACGGGCCTTGAGATCAAGGTCGAGGGCGACAAGGTCAAGCTGGAAGGACAGGCCGTGTCGCCCGAGGTCAAGGAAAAGGTGATCCTTGCCGTGGGCAACGTGCAGGGCGTCGCCTCGGTCGAGGCCGAGGATGAGCCGGGCGCGCCCGTGCCACGCTTTCACACCGTGAAAAAGGGCGAAACCCTGTCGCATATCGCCAAGGCGGAACTGGGCCACGCCAACCGCTATATGGAGATATTCGAGGCCAACAAGCCGATGCTGTCGCACCCTGACAAGATCTATCCCGGTCAGGTGCTGCGCATCCCGCAATCTGTCTAAGCCTATGTGCCCGGCCCCGGATGAAGCCCGGGGCCGGATTGCCATTGACCCGTTGATTTGCCACGGGACGCTGCGTCCTTCTTGGCAAGGCGGGTAAAACTGCCCATCTTGAGACCAATGACATCCGCGGCAGGCGGAGCCTTGGGAGGGGATCATGGGGAATTTTGCGTCCATCGCGGACAGCCGGGCCATCGAGGCCGAAACTCCGTGGGCCGCGCGCGATGTTGCCCGGACCATGCACGAATATCTGGGCCGCGCCAAAACTGCCCATGGGGCAAGGCCAGCAATCTCCTATCAATTGCTGTCCGATCCGGGGTCAAAGGCAATCACGCTGACCTGGGCACAGTTGCACGGCAAGGTCACGCAGGCGGCGAACCTGTTTCGCGAATTGGGCGTGGGGCCGCAGGATGTTGTGGCTTATATTCTGCCCAACTGCCTTGAGGCGGCCATCACCCTTCTGGGGGGCGCGGTTGCAGGCATCGTCAATCCGATCAACCCGCTGCTGGAACCCGAACAGATCAGCGCCATCCTGCGCGAGACCAAGGCAAAGGTTGTCGTCACGCTGAAGGCTTTCCCCAAGACTGACGTGCCGCAAAAGGTGGCCGAGGCGGTGCGCTTTGCCCCCGGCGTGAAGGCGGTGGTCGAGGTCGATCTGGTGCGCTATCTGGCGGGGATCAAATCACTGATCGTGCCTTTGATCCGGCCAAAGAATCCTGCCAGCCACAATGCCAGACTGGTTGATTTCACCGCAGGCATCGCGCGCCAGCCCGCCGACCGGCTGACCTTTCCCGACGATCCGGCCGACCGGGTGGCGGCCTATTTCCACACCGGCGGCACCACGGGCATGCCCAAAGTGGCCCAGCACAAGGTGTCGGGCATGATCTATAACGGCTGGGTCGGGCACAGGTTGTTGTTCCGCGAAACCGATGCCGTGATGTGCCCCTTGCCGCTGTTTCATGTGTTTGCCGCCTATCCGGTGCTGATGTCGATGATCGCCGCCGGGTCGCATGTGATCTTTCCCACGCCTGCGGGCTATCGCGGCGAGGGAGTGTTCGACAATCTGTGGAAGCTGATCGAGCGGTGGAAATGCACCTATCTGATCACGGTGCCCACGGCGCTTTCGGCGCTGATGCAGCGCCCGATCAATGCCGATATCTCCAGCCTGCGCGGCGCATTCTCCGGCTCTGCCCCGCTGCCACTGGAGCTGTTCAGCCGGTTCGAAAAGGCTACGGGAATCCAGATCATCGAAGGTTATGGCCTGACCGAAGCGACCTGTCTTGTGGCCTGCAATCCGCCAGAAGGGCAAAAGAAAATCGGCTCTGTCGGGCTGCCGTTCCCCTATAGCCACGTCCGTATCCTGCAAAAGACGCCCGAAGGCTTTCGCGATTGTGCGGTGGACGAGGTGGGAGAGATCTGCGTGGCCAACCCCGGTGTGTTCGAGGGATCGACCTATACCGAGGTGGACAAGAACCACGACCTGTTCGCAGAGGGGCGGTTCCTGCGCACTGGTGATCTGGGGCGGCTGGATGCGGAAAGCTACCTTTACATCACCGGGCGGGCCAAGGATCTGATCATCCGGGGCGGCCATAACATTGACCCCGCCACGATCGAAGAGGCGCTGATGGGGCATCCGGCGGTGGCGATGGTGGGTGCGATCGGCCAACCTGATGTTCATGCCGGCGAGGTGCCTTGCGTTTATGTCGAGCTGGTCAAGGGCGGTACGGCCACGGTGGACGAACTGATGGCCTATGCGCAGGACCACATCAGCGAACGGGCGGCGGTGCCGAAGCATCTGGAAATTTTGCCGGAATTGCCGAAAACGGCGGTTGGCAAGGTGTTCAAGCCCGATCTGCGGCGGCTGGCGATCACGCGCACCTATGATGCGGCATTGGCGGGGGCGGGGCTTGGCGCCCGAGTCTCCGAGGTGGTCGAGGACAAGAAGCGCGGGCTGGTGGCGCGTCTGTCAAAGGGGGGGGCGGTTGACGAGGCCAAGGTGGCATCGGTTCTGGGCGGCTTTACCCGGCCTTGGGAATGGGGGGGCTGACATCTTTCCATTTTCGAAACGATTTCGGGCGGTCATTCAGCAAATGACCGCCTTTTTCATTTTGCAGGGCGCGGTTGCCGCATTATTCCTATCACCAATTCGTGTGGGAGTTTGGAGATGAGAAAATCTATTCTGGGCGCGGTCTTTGCCGGGTTCATGGTGTTGGGTGCCGGGGCGGCTCTGGCCGAAGCGAAATCGCAGATCGTGTTTCAGCACAAGCACTGGCAGGTCGAGGTGATCGCGCTGGATGACGGCACGACCGCCTGCACGGCGGCGGTGGACGGCGGCAGCGACAGTTTCACCATCTGGGTGTTTCAGAACAAATCGGTGCGGTTGCAGTTCTATTCCACCTCTTGGGATTTCGGCGAAGGTCAGACGGCCGATTTGCAGGTTGCCATTGGCAGTCGCGCGCCGTGGAACCTGACGGGGGCAGAGCTTTACAAGAATTCGGTGCTGTTTGATCTGCCCGACAGCGATCAGGGGGTGAATTTCCTGATTGAAGTGGCGCAGGGCAGCCGGCTTTACCTGCGCAGCGCGGACGGGTCGGATGTGGTCGATTATTCGCTGGCCGGGTCGAACGCCTCTATCAATGCGCTGGTTCAGTGTTCGGATGCGCTGTCGTCCGACGCCGACAAGAACCCGTTCAACTGATCACAGGGTGTCGGTGTCCATCCAGATGGTCACCGGCCCCTGGTTCACCAGCGAAACATCCATATCGGCGCCGAAGATGCCGTTTGCGACAGCGATGCCTTCGGCGGCGATGCGGGTGGTGAAATAGTCATACAGCCGCTTGCCCTCATCCGGGGCGGCGGCATAGCTGAAGCCGGGGCGATTGCCGCGCAGGTCGGCGGCAAGAGTGAACTGGCTGACGATCAGGGCGGCCCCGCCCGCATCCTTGACCGACAGGTTCATCTTGCCCGCATCATCCTTGAATATCCGCAGCTTGGCGATTTTCGCCGCCAGCTTGTCGGCCTGCGTCTCGGTATCGCCCTGCATGGCGCAGACCAGAATCATAAGGCCGGGGCCGATTTCGCCCACGGTCTGACCATCAACCGACACGCTGGCGCGGGTGGCGCGCTGAAGAACCGCCCTCACAGTTCGTTGCGCCAGGGCGGGTTGGCACCGGGGCGGCTGACGGTGATGGCGGCAGAGGCGACGCCCAGCGACAGGGCGGCATCCAGCTCGGCATTGGTCAGGGCGGCGGTGCGGGCTTTGGTCAGCGCCCCCGCTTCGTGCAGGGCGCACAGGACGCCTGCATTGAACGTGTCGCCCGCGCCGACGGTATCGGCGACGGTGACCTTGTGGGCGGGAACAAAGCGATCCTGGGTAGCGGTGACGGCGCGGGCACCCTTGGCCCCTTCGGTGATGAAGACAGCCTTTGGCCCCTTGGCCAGAAGGCCGCGCGCAAGGTCGGTCAGATCGCCCTCACCCATCAGCCAATGCAGGTCTTCATCGGACAGTTTCACCAGATCGGCGCGGGCGATCATACGTTCGATCCGGGCGCGGTATTCGGCCTCTTTGCCCGCGATGAAGCCGGGGCGGATGTTGGGGTCTATCATGGTGACGCGGGTTGCTGCCTCGCGCGCTTGCAGCGCCTCATAGGTGCTGGCGGCGGGGTCGTTCACTAGGCTGATGCCGCCGACAAAGACGGTGCTGATTTCGGGCGGCAGCGCGGGTAGGTCGGCAGGTGCCAGCATCCGCCCAGCGGTGCCTTCATCATAAAAGGCATAGGTGGCCTGACCGTTCACCAGCTTGACGAAGGCCACGGTGGTGGGGCGGTCTGACCGCGCCAGGAACCGGGTTTCGACCTGCGAGGCGGCCAGCGTTTCAGCCAGAATCTCGCCCAGCATATCGGTTGAAACACCCGAGAAAAATGCAGAGGGCGCACCAAGCCGACCGAGTGCGATGGCGGTGTTGAACACCGCGCCGCCCGCATAGGGGGCAAAACAGGACTCACCGCTGGTGGCGGTGCGTGGCAGCATGTCGATCAGGGCCTCACCTGCGCTGAGAATCATTGGTTCCTCCATTCCCTTTCGCCGGATTTAGCCGAAAGCGCGATGTTGGCGCAAACATTTGCTCAGGCGGTGAAGAATTGCCGAAGATTGGCGCGCACGCGGTCCAGCACCGTCTCGCCTGTCAGATCAGGCACGAAAGGGGTGCCAGTGATCATCTCGAACGCCTCGATATAGGCGCGGGCGGTTTTTTCGATCATCTCCGCCGGAATTTCGGGGATGTCATCTTTATAGGGGTCGCAGCGGGCGGCAACCCAGGCGCGGATCACATCCTTGTCGAATGAGGCGGGGCGGTCCCCGGCTGCGAAGGCCGTGGCATAGCTGCCGGCGATCCAGTAACGGCTGGAATCGGGGGTGTGGATTTCGTCTGCAATCAGGATGTTGCCCGCAGCGTCCAGCCCGAATTCGTATTTGGTATCGACCAGAATCAGCCCACGCTCCGCCGCCATTTTCTGACCGCGCGCGAACAGCGCCAGTGCCTTGGCTGACACGTCATCCCATTGCGCCCGGGTCAGCAGGCCCTGCGCGATGATCTCTTCGGCGGTCAGGGGTTCGTCATGCCCACCGTCAAAGGCCTTGGATGTGGGGGTGATGATGGGGGCGGGCAGGGCCTGATTGTCGCGCATGCCATCGGGCAGGGTATGGCCATACATCTGGCGCACACCCTTCTTGTACATCGTCAGAACCGAGGTGCCAGTGGTGCCCGCAAGGTAGCCGCGCACCACAATCTCGACCGGCAGAATGGTGACCAGCTTGCCCACGACCACATTGGGATCGGGGTAGGCCAGCACATGGTTGGGGCAAATGTCGGCGGTGGCATCGAACCAGAACCGCGCCATCTGGGTCAGCACCTGCCCCTTGTAGGGGATGACGGCCAGAATCCGGTCAAAGGCGGAAATCCGGTCGGACGAGATCAGGATGCGCCGCGCCTCCGATTGCGAGGTGGCGGGCAAATCATAACAATCGCGCACCTTGCCGAAATAGGGGTTCGGCAATTCGGCGATGCGGGCGGCGGGCAGCGTGCGGGTCGGGTCGTAGTGCATGGGGTCGGTCCCTTTTGACAGTGCCGCTATGGGCAAGGGGGGGCGTTCTGTCAACCGGGCAGGGGGGGCGCTGCCCCCGTCGCGTGCCGCGACTCCCCCGGAGTATTTTTGCCAAGATGAAGGGTCAGGTGCCGTCCAGCCGCTCGATCCGGCGCAGGGTGGGGAAGGCGGCCATCCACAGTGCCACCACGGCCAGGGTGCCGACCCCGCCGATGACGCCCGCCGCCACCGGGCCGAGCGCCCCGGCGACCATGCCGCTTTCGAACTCGCCCAACTGGTTCGAGGTGCCGATGAAGAGCGAGTTCACGGCGTTGACGCGGCCGCGCATGTCATCTGGTGTCATCAGTTGAACAAGCGAGGAGCGGACGACGACGCTGATATTGTCAGAGGCGCCGACGATGAGCAGGGCTGCGATGGACAGGGTGATGTGGGTGGAAAGGGCGAAGACGAGGGTGGCGAGGCCGAAGACCGCAACGGCGGCGAACATCTTTTTGCCGGCGCCGCGCCGGATCGGGTGGCGCGCGACAAAGAGCGACATGAGAAGCGCGCCGATGGCGGGGGCGGCGCGCAAGAGGCCAAGGGCGAAGGGACCGCCATCGAGGATGTCGCTGGCATAGATTGGCAGGAGCGCGGTTGCCCCGCCCAGAAGGACAGCGAAAAGGTCAAGCGAGATCATGCCCAGAACCGCAGGCGTTTGGCGGATGAAGGCGACCCCGGCGAAGACGGTGGCCAGCGTCACCGGCGCGCGGGTGACGGGAGGCGCGATCAGCCGGATGCGCGACACAGCGATGCCAGCGGCCAGAAACAGCACGGCCGAGGTGAAGAACGGCACCAGCCTGTCAAAGCCATAGAGGATGCCGCCAAGCGATGGTCCGACGATCAGCGCCGTCTGCATGAACGAGGTCGAGGTGGCGATGGCGCGTTGCAGCATGGCAGGCCCGACGATGCCGGGCACCAGCGAGGCCATGGTGGGCCGCTCAAACGCCTGTGCCGCCCCCATAATGCTGACAGCCACCAGAATGCCGGATGCGGTAAGCAGCCCGTGCCAGGCCAGCGTTCCCAGCGTCAGCACGGTCACGGCCTGCACCCATTGGCAGATCAGCCCGATGCGGCGGCGGTCATAGCGGTCGGCCACGGTGCCGACCACGAAGGTCAGGAGCAGCATCGGCAAGAACTGGCAGAACCCGACCCAGCCCAGCATCCAGGCGCTGCCGGTCAGGTCATAGACCATCCACCCCAGCGCCACGGTCAGCGACTGAAACCCCAGCGAGGAACAGGTGCGCGAGGTGAGGAAGAGGCGGTAGTTGCGGTTCTGTAGGACAGGATTGCCAGGCATGGCGGCCAAGGTGGCGTCGGTATCTGAAGAGGTCATCGCAGCGTCCTGATGCGGGGTTCCATGCGGAACAGGGCCGGGCTAGACCCGGCGGGAGGGGGTGTCAACCAGAGCCGGATCGGATCACGAAACTCTGAGTGCAGGAGTGATGTTTTCGCGCGTGGGGGCCCGAACTTTGTTTTGGCGCGGGAATGGTGCGTGCAACGCACACAGCCTACGGGGCATCTTGGGCGGGTGGGATGCGTGATTTCACACATCTTGCGGCGTGTCAGTATGCGCGGTCAGCGGTTCAGCATGCCCTGATCGTTCAGATAGACGGCGATGCCGATGAGCGCGGCGACGGCCAGTATGGCAAAGGCGATTTTCCAGGCGCTGTAGGGGCGTTCGCCGCGCACCTCGCCTGTCTGGCCGTTCACCAGGAACTGATAGCTGCGGCCGCCGTATTTGTAGGCGGCCATCCAGATCGGCAGCAGGATGTGCTTGAAGGTTTCGGCGCGGAAGGTGCTGTCAATGTCGGTGATGCGCTGCTCATCGCCACCGATGTCGCGGCGGACATCTTCGGCGATCACCCGGCCCATCCAGTCGCGGGCGCGGGCGTGACCGTCGGCCAGGGGGACGGTGTAGCCCTCGGCCTGAAAGCCCGCCAGATAATCGGGGGAATAGGGCGCGAGGGCCGACAGATCCCAGTTGGACAGCGCATTGCCCAAGTGGGGCGGAATGCTGGTCGAGGCGAGGATCAGCACATCGTCAAATGCCCGCGCGACACGACCGGAAACGCTGCTCCAGCGCGTGTGGCGGACCTGTTGCTGGCGCCGTTCGGTGCGGCCGTTGACCTCTACCGTCACCCATTCGGTGGTGTAGTAGTAATCGCCGCGTTCGCCGGAATAGTGGCTGGCGCTGTCGGCATCAAAGGTCCAGTAGGGCACATAGATGCCCGCCATGGCGCGGCCCTTGCGGGTAAACTCCAACAGGCGGTTCGGTGCGAACCACAGGCCACCCAGCCAGCCGGTCAGCTTGTCGCGCGCCTGAGACTCGGTCAGTTGAAAGGGCACCACGGCCTGCGGTTTCAGCCGCCGCTGGCTGCCGGTGTCGATGACGACGGGCGTGGCGCAGAACGGGCATTCGGTGGCGTGGCTGGCGCCCTGAAATTCAACCACCGAGCCGCAGTTGGGGCAGCGGGTGGTGCGGACATCGGCTGTCGCGTCATCCGGCAGATCGTCGCGCAGGCCCTGGGCCAGACCCAGTTCTTCAAACGCGCGGGCGCGGCGGGGGGCATCGGCGGCGGGAATGGTTTCGACATGGCCGCAATGGTCACACACCAGTTGCGTCTGCCCGGGGGCAAAACGCAACTCGGCCCCGCAGGCACTGCACGGCCAGCGGTGTTCCTGTGTGACCT
>CALRKX020000063.1:0-9138 GCA_943368305.1 Erythrobacter sanguineus | reverse complement strand
AATGACAGGGCCATGCGGTCAACGAACCGCCTGCGCCCCTCGGCTGCTTCAATCCACAGTCGGTCCATCGCGGGCACCAGCCAAAGCACACGGCAAATCCGCCCCAATGCCGATTGTGGCGCGGCTTTGCCGTCGATCCGCAGACTTCGCGCCTCTCCCTTATCCGCGCCGGTTTCGATCAGGTGATCGGCCGCCATGCCGCGCAGATCAGCCTCGATCCGCCAGCCAAGCGCCTCTGGCCTTCGGGCCAGATCGTCGCCGGCGGCACGGCGCAGGCCGCGACCGGGGGACAGCAGGGAAACCGCTTCGAGGATATTGGTCTTGCCCGCACCATTCGGACCGATCAAGGCAACAGGGCGGCCATCAAATTCAAGCCGCGTTGCCCTATGGCTGCGGAAATGCCCCAATTTCAAGGAGGTGATCGCGAGACCAGCCAAAGCCAGCCCCTTTCATCGGTTCAAGGAACTGCCCGCTCAGACACGCATCGGCATGACGACGTAAACTGCCGAAGTGTCGTTACCTTCGCGCATCAGGGTCGGATCGGCGGCAGAGTTGAACAGGAAGACGGCATTCTCACGATCAACCTGGCTGGCGATTTCCAAGAGGTATTTGGCGTTGAAACCAATCTCCAGGTGTTCGTCGCCATAGGCGACTGCCAGCTCTTCCTCTGCAGCGCCGGAATCGGGGGCATTGACCGACAGGACCAGACGATCCTCGTCCAGCGTCAGTTTGACGGCCCGGCTACGCTCCGAGGACACGGTGGCCACGCGGTCCACCGCTTTGGCGAACTCGCTGGCGTCCACTTCCAGCCGACGGGTGTTGTTCTGCGGGATGACGCGGGTGTAATCGGGGAAGGTGCCGTCAATCACTTTCGAGGTCAGCATGATCGCGGGCGTGGCAAACCGAACTTTCGTTTCGGAAACCGAAACTGCAATTGCCGCATCGTCATCATCCAGCAGCTTGCGCAGTTCATTCACCGTTTTGCGCGGCACGATGACACCCGGCATCCCGGTTGCCCCTTCGGGCAGGGGGGCGTCAATCCGGGCCAAGCGGTGGCCATCGGTCGCCACGCAGCGCAGGACCGGGCCATTTTCGCCGGTCGAGGTGTGCATATAGACGCCATTCAGATAATACCGCGTCTCTTCGGTCGAAATTGCGAACTTTGCCTTGTCGAACAGACGGCGCAGATCGGCCGCCTTGGCAGAGAAGTTCGTCGTATATTCCGAGGAGGCCATCACCGGAAAATCTTCTTTCGGCAGAGTTGCCAGGGAAAAGGTTGACCGGCCCGCCGTCACCGTCAACCGACCGGCGGCACCATCTTCGGTCAGATTGACCAAGGCGCCATCGGGCAATTTACGGACAATTTCATGCAGCATGACCGCGGAGACGGTCGTTGCCCCGGCCCGTTCGACCATGGCGGCAGCACGATCCACAACCTCGATATCCAGATCAGTCGCGCGGAATGAAACCTGTGAGCTATCCGCTTCGATCAGCACGTTGGCCAGGATCGGGATGGTGTTGCGCCGTTCCACGACCGACTGGGCCTGAGCCAGAGCCTTCAGCAGCGTCCCGCGTTCAATCGAAAGTTTCATCATTCATCCCCCTGCCGGGCCAACAGGGTGACACCGACGCAACCGGCAATCGCCGGGTTCAAGCATTTTGCCCGACTTTGTGGGCCTTTCACCGGGCAGTCAAGGGCAGGCTGGCCCTGGACCCCTGCGGCAAATATTTTGCACAATATTTGCGGGAATCTTTCAGGATTCCGGTCTGCTATCCTTGCAGCAGGCGGCGCAGCAATTGCAGATCGTCGCTCAGTTGGCTGTCGATCGCCATCAGTTCTTCGATCTTGCGGATGCCGTGCATGATCGTGGTGTGATCGCGCCCGCCAAATCGCCGCCCGATTTCGGGAAGGCTGCGCGGGGTCAGATGCTTGGCCAGATACATCGCCACCTGACGGGGCCGGGCGATGGTGCGCAGGCGCTTTGGCCCGATCAGGTCCGACAGGCGGACGTTGTAATGCTCGGCCACCTTGCGCTGAATCTCTTCGATCGTCAGCTTGCGATCGCTGGCGCGCAAAATGTCGGCCAGACAGTCTTGCGCCAGATCGAGAGTGATCTCGCGCCCGACAAGGCTGGCAAAGGCGAACAGGCGGGTCAGCGCACCTTCCAGAACCCGGACGTTGGTGGTGATGCGGTGCGCCAGAAACTCCAGTACGCCATGGGCGATTTGCAGGCCCTTGTACTGCGTGCGGTAGAATTCCGCCTTTTGTTGCAGGATACCAAGACGCAGTTCGTAATCGGTCGGGTGCAGGTCAACCACCAGCCCACATTGCAGGCGGGACTTGATACGCTCTTCCAGATCCTTGATCTCGCCCGGTGCCCGGTCGGCCGAAATCACGATCTGCTTGTTCTGGTCGATCAGGGCGTTGAAGGTGTGGAAGAACTCTTCCTGCGTTGAATCCTTGCCGGCGATGAATTGCACGTCATCGACCATCAGCACATCGACCGAGCGGAACATCTCTTTGAAGTCCATGATCTGCTTGTCGCGCAGCGCCTGAACGAAGCGGTACATGAACTGTTCGGCGGACAGATACAGCACGCGCAGCTCTGGTTGGCGGGCTTGCAATTCATGGGCGATGGCATGCATCAGGTGCGTTTTGCCAAGACCAACGCCCCCATAAAGGAACAGCGGGTTGAAGGTGACCGGACCGCCTTCGGCAACGCGGCGGGCGGCGGCATGGGCAAGTTCGTTCGGCTTGCCGACCACGAAACTGTCAAAGGTGAAGCGGGCATCCAACGTGGCACCCGGCAGATCTTCATCTGTGGTGCGGTTGCGCACGGCTGTGCGCGGCGCTGGTTTCTTCGCCGACTCGCCAGCCGGGGCACGGGTTTTCGCGGGCACAAAGAACTCCAGCCGGGAAACCGTGCTGTCGCCAGCGGACAGGTGGCTGATGATGTGGTCGCCAAAATTGCGTGACACCCAATCGCCAAAGAAGGTGGTCGGAACTTCGAACCGCGCAACCTCACCCTCAAGCGAAGCAAGCCGGATCGGTTCGATCCAGGTGGTGTAGTTGTTTTTGCCGATCCGAGTGATCAACTGCTCGCGCACCCTGCCCCAGGCGTCTTTGGTCATCTGTCCATCCGTCCCCGGATACCTTGCCAGCAGCGGCGGCATCCTGATTATCGTTCCCGCGACGAACGTCATTCTGGGGTGCCTTGCAACCTTTGGCCGCCCAGGCAAATGCCGGGTTGCCAAAGGCCGGTCTGGCCTGACACGTCAAAGGCTGCGCCTACCGCGAAGGCAGGTGACCCCTGTTATCTTTCCATGTGCTGCACCTTGGTGCAGACAACACAACTGACTGATCAGAAACAGTTTTATTCGGCGTTCGGGCTTTTTATGCGGCAGCAATACCCGTTGGCCCCCTGTCTCTGGTCGCGTCATGTCCCCCAAGACGAAGTGAATCGCACAATGACGCTAGCCTGCCTCTGCACGGCTTCGCAACTGAACTATCTGCTTGACAGGGGGTAGGCCGGGCGAATCCGCCGAGCAGTGTAAATCGGCAACGGCAAGGCCGCGCGGAAGTTGGAAAATGAACAGGGCGCCGCCTTTCGGCAGCGCCCTTGCAGCAGGACAGGCAGCTTGGATCAGGCCTTGACCGACAGCGCCTTCACGCGCGACGACAGGCGCGAGATCTTGCGGGAAACGGTGTTCTTGTGCAGCACACCCTTGGTGACGCCACGAGCCAGTTCGGGCTGTGCGTTCTTCAGGGCCTCGACGGCAGCCGCGGAATCGCCCGAAGCAATCGCCTCTTCGACCTTGCGGACGAAGGTACGGATGCGCGAACGGCGCGCCTTGTTGATGGCATAGCGTGCTTCAGACTGACGGGCGCGCTTTTTGGACTGTTCGGTATTGGCCATGGGCTCTCTCGAAGGTTTTCTGTGTTACGGTCGTGCGAAAACCCCAAGGCCCCGTTCAAGAGAACGGGAATCATATTGCCTAAGCGGGCCCACGCGCATGTGGCGGGGCGCTTACCGCGCCCTGCCCGGAATTGCAACGGGAATCAGCGGTCGCGGAACTGGGGCTGGCGCTTTTCGACAAAGGCGGCCATGCCCTCTTTCTGGTCTTCGGTGGCAAACATGGCGTGAAAACTGCGGCGTTCGAACAGAAGGCCTTCGCGCAGTGTGGTCTCAAACGCGCGGTTGACCGATTCCTTGACGGCCATCGCCGTCAGCATCGATTTCTCGGCGATCCTGGTCGCCGATTTCATCGCGTCGTCCTTCAACTGGGCCAAAGGGACCACCCGGCTGACAAGGCCGGACCGCTCGGCTTCGGCGGCATCCATGAAGCGGCCGGTCAGGTTCATGTCCATCGCCTTGGCTTTGCCGACGGCGCGGGTCAGGCGCTGCGTGCCGCCCATGCCCGCCACGATGCCAAGGTTGATTTCGGGCTGGCCGAATTTCGCATTATCGGCCGCGATGATGAAATCGCACATCATGGCAAGCTCGCACCCGCCCCCCAGACAATAGCCCGCCACCGCCGCGATGATCGGCTTGCGCACGGCGGCAATCGCTTCGGCTTCGGCTCCGAACAGATTGTCAAAAAGAATGTCGGCATAGGATTTACCTGCCATTTCCTTGACATCGGCCCCCGCAGCAAAGGCCTTGTCCGATCCGGCAAGGACGATGCAGCGCACCTTGTCGTTGCGGTCGGCGGCGGTCAGTGCGCTGACCAGTTCGCGCATCAATGTGCTGTTCAGGGCGTTCATCGCATCGGGGCGGTTGAGGCGGATGAGGCAAATGTCATCCTCGATCTCGACGATCAGCGTCTCATAGGCCATGCGAAAGCTCCTTCTTGCTTGCCGTTGTCCTAGCACCAAGCGGCGAGGGATCAAGTCATCTCTGGCAGTCCGGGCAATGGAACGAAGACCGGCCGGCCTGCACGGTTCGCGTGATTGTGCCGGCGCAGCCGGGGGTGGGGCAGGGTGCGCCCTCGCGGTCATAAACCCTGAAGGTGTGCTGGAAATATCCCAATTCACCATCTGCCTGCCGGTAATCGCGCAGCGAGGAGCCGCCTGCCTCGATCGCCTCTCCAAGAACATCTCGGATCAGCGGCACCAGTGCGCCCGCCTCTCGTGACGAAAGGTCACGCGCCAGACGCAGCGGGCTGATCGCGGCGCGGTGCAGCACTTCGCTGACGTAGATATTGCCCAGGCCCGCAACCACATGCTGATCAAGTAGCGCCGATTTGATCGGCGTGGCCTTCCCGGCCAGGCGGCGCACCAGATAATCTGGCGAGAATTCATTGCCGAACGGCTCTGGCCCAAGGTTGGCAAGCAAAGGGTGGCTGGCCTCGGCCTCGGTCGCCATCAGGTCCATCGCGCCAAAGCGGCGGGCATCGTTGAAGGTGACACGTCCGCCCCCCACCATGGTCAGCACCACATGGTCATGCTTTTGCGGCGCCGGATGGTCGTGGTGAAACTGGCCAAGCTGCGCACCCGAAATCAGCATACGACCGGACATGCCAAGATGGATCAGCAAGGTTTCATCGGTGGACAGATCGGCAAGGATGTATTTCGACCGCCGCCGCAGGGCCAGAACCTGCGCGCCTGTCAGGCGTTCTGCCATGCGGGGCGGAAAGGCAAAGCGCAGCCCGTCGCGGCGGACCTCTGCCCGTTCGATGGCTTGCCCTTCCATCACGGGCAAAAGCCCGCGACGGACGGTTTCAACTTCGGGCAGTTCGGGCATGTGACAGGTTCGCCGGTTGAGGTGAGGGGTAGGTCGCCCTATAAGGTGGGCCGACAGCCAAGGACAGCAAGCCAGATGAGCGACCAAAGCACCACCCATTTCGGCTTTCAGACCGTGCCAGAGGGCGACAAGGCCGGAATGGTTCATGGGGTCTTTACCCGCGTGGCCTCGAAATACGACATCATGAACGATGTGATGTCGATGGGCATTCACCGCGTCTGGAAAGACGCGATGATGGACTGGCTGGCACCCCGTCCCGGGCAGCGGCTGCTGGATGTGGCGGGGGGGACGGGCGATGTCTCGTTCCGTTTCCTTGGTCGGGCACCGGGCGCGCGGGCTACCGTGCTGGATATGACCGAATCGATGCTGATCGAGGGGCGTCACCGTGCCGAGGCCGACCGCATGGCCGACAGCCTCGACTGGGTGGTCGGTGATGCCATGGCCCTGCCTTTCGCCGACAATTCGTTCGATGTTTACACAATCAGCTTTGGCATTCGCAACGTCACCCGCATTCCCGATGCCCTGCGCGAAGCTTACCGCGTGCTGCGCCCCGGTGGCCGTCTGATGGTGCTGGAGTTCAGCCAGATCCCGAACGAAGGTCTGCAATGGATGTATGACCGCTACAGTTTCAACGTGATCCCGGTGATGGGCCAGATCATCGCCAAGGATCGTGACAGCTATCAGTATCTGGTCGAATCCATCCGCAAATTCCCCGATCAAGAGACTTTTGCCGGAATGATCCGCGCTGCCGGGTTCGGTCAGGTCAAATACCGCAACCTGACCCTGGGTATCGCAGCCCTGCATTCCGGCTGGAAGATCTGATGCGCGGTCCCCATAATATCCTGCGGCTGATCCGGACCGGCGCAACCTTTGAGCGGAGCGGGGCCATGGCTGTGGTGCTGGAGGCGATGAACGCGCCGCCGCGCCTGCGCTTTGCCGCGCGGCTTTTGGGTTGGCCGTTCAAATGGCTGGGCGTCAAGGGCGACCCGGCGCTGCCACCGGTGACCCGCGCCATTACCGCGCTGGGTCCGGCCTATATCAAATTCGGTCAGATTCTATCGACCCGACCCGATATCGTGGGCGCAGAACTGGCCGAACAACTGAAGTATCTGCAAGATAAATTGCCGCCTTTCCCGATGGATGAAGCCCGCGCCATGATTGAGGCAGAGCTGGGCGCGCCTGTCGAGGAGATGTTCAGCGCCTTTTCCGAACCCGTAGCAGCGGCATCAATCGCGCAGGTGCATCGTGCCCAGGTGGCCGAGACGGGGCGCGATGTCGCGGTCAAGGTGCTGCGTCCCGGAATCGAAAAAGCCTTTCGTCGCGACATTGACGCCTTTTATTTCGCGGCCCGAACCATCGAGTTTCTGGCCCCCTTTTCGCGCAGGCTGCGGCCGGTCGATGTGGTGGCACATTTCGAAGGGGTCGTGCTGGGAGAGTTGGACCTGCGGCTGGAGGCCTCTGCCGCGTCGGAATTCGCGGTGAATACAAAGAACGACGCCGGGTTTCAGGTGCCAGAGCCGGTCTGGCCGCTGTCGGCCCGCGCGGTGCTGACGCTGGGTTGGGCCGAAGGGATTTCGCTGGCGGACAATGCTGCGCTGGAGGCGGCGGGACATGACAGGGTGGCGATTGGCGCGCGGGTCTTGTCGCTGTTCCTGTCCCATGCCCTGCGCGACGGCCTGTTTCACGGCGACATGCACCAGGGCAACCTGAAGGTTGCCGCGAATGGCGACATCATCGCCTATGATTTCGGTATAATGGGGCGGATCGACGAATACACCCGCCGCGTCTATGCCGAGATCCTTTATGGCTTCATCAAGCGCGACTATCGCCGCGTTGCCGAGGTGCATTTCGAAGCGGGCTATGTGCCTGCCGACCGCAACATCGATGAATTTGCCCTTGCCCTGCGCGCCGTGGGCGAGCCGATTTTCGGCATGGAGGCCAGCCGCGTTTCCATGGCCCGCCTGCTCGCCTTCTTGTTCGAGGTCACCGAAAAGTTCGGGATGCAGACCAGGACAGAGCTGATCTTGTTGCAACGCACCATGGTTGTGGTCGAGGGCGTCGCCCGCTCGCTTGATCCGCATATCAACATCTGGCAGGTCGCGCGACCGGTGGTCGAGGGGTATATCAGCCGCAATCTGGGTCCGCTGGCGGTGCTGCGCGATCTGGCGCAGACGGCACGGGTCCTTGGCCGGTTCGGGCCGCGCCTGCCACGCCTGGTCGAAGATGCCCTTATCGCGCGGGCGTCTGCCCTGCCGCCCTTGCCGCGCAGCCTCGCCCCGCGCAGGGCCGTTCTGGCGCTGGGTCTTGCTGCGGTTTTTGCCCTGGGCCTTTGGCTGGGCCACAGCGTTTTTTAGCGCAGGCTCAGGCAGGTGGCTGCCGCAGGGCAGTGATCTTGGCCGAGGCGACCTCTACCCCGCCTCTCAGGACCAGAGTCGCGCCATCAGCACCTTGGCGTGCTTCGATGATGGTGGCGTAGGCTTGCACCTCTGACGTGCCAAGCAATTGTTCCTCGCGGTAATTTTCGACGGACAGAGTGTAAAGCCCCTGAGGCAGCGCGCCACCGGTGGCGGTGGCTGGCGTCCATTCCATCTGCCCGCCCGTTGCGGGCAGATCCTCTCGCGCGACGGTGTTGCCGCTTGCATCCTTGACGACAAGAACCGCGCGGTCGGCCCCCGTCGCGGCGGTGACATCGACGGTGACCTGGTCGCCGTCAACAAAGACCGGCCCGGTGCTGCGCGCCTCTTGTCCGACCCATCCTGCCAGTTGCGCCATGCCCAGCAGTGCCATCTGGCTGGTCAGCCCTTGTAGCAGGCTGTTGGTCTTGGTTTGCTGCTCCACAGCCGAAAACTGCGCCAATTGCGTGGCGAACTGTGTGGAATCGACCGGATTCAACGGGTCCTGATTGGTCATCTGTGTGGTCAGAAGTTTCAGGAACGTGTCGAAGTCGGATGTGATCTGACTGGTGGTGTTTTGCGTTGCCGCAGGCGTTTGTGTCGTGTTTGTCGTGATCGCGGTGACCATGGCAATGTTCCTAAAAGCGAAGGTCCAGCCCATCGATGGCGACGGGGTGCTGGAGGGCGGGTGAGGGCAGGGGATCCGGCGCAGCCGGAGCCGATTCGGCGAATGTATCAAACGCGGCCGTGGTATCAGGCCGTCCGGATGCAGGGTGGCGGCCACCAGAGCCCGCAAAATCCAGCGTCGCACCGCTGTAACCTGCGGCGGCCAGTTCCGATCGCAGGTCGTTGGCATGACGGCGCATCAACTCCAGCGTTTCCGGCCGGTCTGCTGTCAGCGTGACGACCAGCGACTCACCCTGCTGGCGAATATCGAACCTGATGCGCCCCAGCTCTTCGGGGGCGAGTGTCAGCTCGCTCCGGTTGGCATGCGTGGCAAG
>CALRKX020000062.1:0-9223 GCA_943368305.1 Erythrobacter sanguineus | reverse complement strand
TGGGGGCCTTGGCGGCCCGCTTTTTCTGAACCCGGCAAGGCCAGATTCAGGTCTTTGTTGCCCATGATTCCGGTGGGCCGGAACATGAGGATCACGATCATCACCACGCCCAGCGCGATTTCCTGCACCCCGCCGGGCAGAGCAAAGGTGGTGGTGCCAATCTGCACCCCGGCCTCCAGCCAGCGCAGCACCTGGATCAGGGTGGACAGGATCAGCACGCCCAGAACCGCGCCCGACAGGGTGGACATGCCGCCCACCACCAGCATCGACAGGGTGGTGAAGGTCAGGCCCAGATAGAAGGTGTCGGGCGTGACGATGCCGATGGAATGGGCGTAAAGCGCCCCGCCCGCGCCCATGATGGCGCCCGACAGGACAAAGGCGATCAGGCGCGCGCGCGGAATATCGACCCCGCTGGCCGCCGCCGCCGTGGGTTCATCGCGCGCCGCGCGCAGGGCAAGGCCGTGGCGGCTGACGCCATAGGCCCAGGCGACGAACACGGCGATGATCGCGGCGATCAGGTAGGGCCAGATCACCCGCACGATGGGAATGCCCACGACGGAAGAGGTGGCCGCAGTGACACTTTCCCAGTTGGAGTAGATCGAGTTGACCATGGCCAGCATGGCGAATGTGGCGATCGAGGCGGCAATGCCCGACAGCCGCATCAGAACCGAGCCGAAGATGCCGGCCCAAAGCGCCGCCCATAGTGCCGCGACAAGTGCCGAGGCCCAATAGGGAATTTCGGTCTGCATCAGCCAGTCGGGCAGGCCGGGCATCGCGCCGCCCTTGAGCATCGGCTTGATCGTGGTCCAGGCGGCGACATAGCCGCCAAGGCAGGCAAAGGCGATGTGGCCAAAGCTGATCACGCCGGAATTGCCGACAAAGGTGTAAAGGCCGACGACAAAGATCACCTGCAGGAAGATATCAATGATGGTCTGGTTGAACGGCCGCGAGCCGGAAAACACGGCCGCCAGCGCAAAGCACACCAGCAGCAGCGACAGCAGGATCGGCGTGGCAAGGGTACGAAGGGCGGGGGATTGGCGCATCAGACACGCTCCTTCGCGCCGCGCGCGGACAACAGGCCCTGCGGGCGGAAGATCAGGACAAGGATGACCGCGCCATAGACGAAGGCATCGCGGAAGGCGCGGGCATCGGGCGGCAGGATGACCTGCATGACGGTGGCGATGGACCCCAAGAGGAACCCGGCAATCACCGCACCCGCCAGACTGCCCATGCCGCCGATCACCGTGGCGATGAAGGCCATCAGCATGACATTGGCCCCCATCATGATATTGGCGGTCCCGGTCTGAGAGCCGAGGATCAACGCAATCGCCCCGGCCAGTGCGCCCGAGAGCGCAAAGGCCCCCATGATCACGCGGTTGGCCCGCACCCCCAGCATCCGCGCCATGGTAAAGTTTTCCGCCGCCGCCCGCATCTCCAGCCCAAAGCGGGTGCGGCGCAGAAAGGCGGTCAGCCCGAACAGCACGGCCATGGTGACCAGAATGGTGATCAGTTGCAGCAGGGGAATTCGGGCGCCAAAGATTTCAACCGGTTGCGACAGGGCGGGCAGCAGCGAAATACTTTTGGGGCGGCTGGAGTAGAGCATCAGCAGGAAGTAGCGGATGACAAAGCCCAGCGCGAAAGAGGCGATCATCATGGTGGCCGGATTTGCGCGGCGGAACCGACGAAAAACCACCAGTTCAGACAGGACCGACACCGCCGCCCCCGCCGCCAGCACAAGGGGAACCAGCAGAAACCACGGCAGGTTTCCGGCAAAGACCACGGCCACAGCATCGGTCGAAGGCCACAGCAGCGCAAAGACGCAAAAGGCGATGACATCGCCATGGGCGAAATTGACCAACCGCATCACACCAAAGATCAGCGCGATGCCAAGGGCGGCAAGGGCATACAGCGACCCCAGGGCCAGCGCATCGAAGACAACCTGCAACAGCGATCCCATCAGTGGTCTCCGTATCCGAAATAGGCGGCCTGCATCGCCTCGCTTTGGCCCAATGCGCGGGCGTCGCCATCGAGCAGAATTTCGCCACCGCGCATCAGCATCATCCGCCCGCCGACCAGCATGGCGCGGGTCGAGGATTGCTCGACGATAAGAAGGGTCAACTTGCGTTCAGTCCGCAGCGCGATGAGGCGCTCGTAGACCTGATCGGTGATGTTGGGGGCAAGGCCAAGGCTGGGTTCGTCAATTGCCACAAGGCGCGGGTTGGTCATCAGCGCGCGGCCGATCACCAGCATCTGTTGTTGGCCGCCCGACAGAAGGCCCGCCTGCGAATGGCGGCGGTCTTTCAGAATGGGAAAGGTGGCATAGACGGCTTCAAGCTCGGTCGCGGCCCGTGCCCGCCAGCCGCGTTCGGCGGCGTGCATGCCGGTGCCGACCATCAGGTTTTCCTCGATGGTCAGCCCGCCGAACACATCGCGCCCTTCGGGCACCATCGACAGGCCAAGGCGGGCGATGTCTTCGGGCGCGCGACCGGTGATGTCATGACCTTCAAAGTCTATCCGGCCCCCGGCGGGGGGCGTGACCCCGGCGATGGCGCGCAGAAGCGACGATTTTCCGGCACCGTTCGGCCCTGTGATGAACAAAACCTCGCCTTCGGACAGCGAAAAGCTGACGCCGCGCACGGCGGTCAGCCGACCATAACGGACAGAGACGTTGGACAGGGCAAGCAGGCTCATACCCCCACCTCCAGCACCGGCAGATGGGTATCGGCGGCGGTGCCCATGTAGGCGTGGCGGACCTTTTCGCTGTCGCGGATGAAGGCGGGGATGCCCGCCTCGATCACCGCGCCTGAATCGAGCACGACGATATGGTCGCACAAGTTCAGGACCAGTCCGACATTGTGTTCGATCAGCAGAACCCCGCAGCCCATTTCGGTGGCGATGCGGCGGATCAGGGACGACAGTTCAGCGGCCTCTTGCCCGCTCATCCCCGCCGCCGGTTCGTCCAGCAGGATGAAGGCGGGTCGTCCCATCAGTGCGCGGCCAATGGCAACGCGGCGTTCATCGGTATAGGGCAGCGTTCCGGCGATGCGGTTCGCAAGGGGCGCAATGCCGACCCAGTCGAGCATCGCCTCGGCCTCGGCAATCGCGGCGGCGCGGGATTGGCCAAGGCCAACCCCCGTCACCTCCAGATTGTCCAGCACAGGCAGGTCACGAAACAGCCGCCCGCCCTGAAAGGTGCGGGCGATGCCCCGGCGGCGCACCTGATGGGGCTTCAGCCCCGACAGGGGGGCACCGTCCAACAGCACGGCGCCCTCGGTCTGCGGCTGAAACCCGGTCAGCACGTTGACAAGCGTGGTCTTGCCCGCCCCATTCGGCCCCATAAGCCCGACGATCTGGCCGGATGCGACCTTCAGATCCACCTCTGACAGGGCTTTCAATCCTGCAAAGGCGACCGATATCCTGTCAGCGGCTAGCTCGCTCATCTGTCCCCTTTCTTTGCGTCTCGGGTCATCAGATATGACCCGCTTTCATCCAGTCGCGCGGTCCAGCCCGGCTCGATCACGATGGTGGTTGTGACTTCCTCGATCACGGCGGGACCGTGGATCGTGGCCCCGGCGCCCAAGGGTGTTCCATCATAGATCGGCGTGCGCTGGCGCGTGCCGTCAGCGGTAAAGACCGCGTCACGGTGGCCTTTCAGCGCCTGATCCGGGCTGGCCCCCGTGCCGATGGTCATGCGGGCAGGCTTCTCGACGACGCCGTAAAGCGTGCTTTCGATGTTCACCACCTCGACCGTCGAGTTCGGCTCGGCATAGGTGTAAAGTTGTTCATGCCGCTTGTGGAAGGCGGCGATGATCTGGCCGATGGACCCGGCATCGACCTGGAAAGTGTCGATGTCCACGGTGCATTCGTGAACCTGGCCGACATAGCGCATATCCAGACTGCGCTTGACGCGGGTGTCGGCCTTGCCAAAGCCGTCGGCCCTCAGATGTTCCAGGCCCTGCGCCTCGATCTGGGCAAACAACTCGTCGATCCGGGCATAGGCGGCGTCATTGTCCAGCCGCAGGGGCGCGGTGGCCATGTAGTTGTATTTCACATCGCTGATGATCTGGCCAAAGGCGCAAAGACCCGAGGCGAGTTTGGGCAGAACGATGGTGTCGATGCCGATGGCATCGGCCAGCGCGGTGATATGAGCCGCCGTCGCCCCGCCTGCCCCCACCAGCACAAAGTCGCGCGGGTCATAGCCACGTTCCACCGTCACGCGGCGGATGCCGTTGACCATGTTGGCGTTGACGATGGTGAACATGCCGTAAGCGGCGCGTTCGACGCTCATCCCCAGGGGATCGGCGAGGTTGGTGCGGATGGCCTGTTCGGCCTTGGCATGATCCAGCGGCAGGCGGCCGCCCACCAGACCATCGGGGTTCAGGTAGCCCAGCACAAGGTTGGCATCGGACACGGTGGGCAGCTTGCCGCCCTGACCGTAACAGGCAGGCCCCGGGTCGGAGCCAGCCGATTGCGGACCCATCTGCATCAGGCCCATCTCGTCAATCCAGCCGATGCTGCCACCACCCGCGCCCAGGGTTTCGACCTGAATCATCGGCACACCGATGCGGTAGCGCAGAAAGTCGATGTTCTTGTTGATGTTGGTCAGGCCGTCCTTGGTCAGCGTGATGTCAAACGAGGTGCCGCCCATATCGACGGTGATCACATCGGTTTTGCCGAAGGGCTGGCAAACATATTGCCCGGCGGCGGGGGCCGAGGCGGGGCCAGAGTTGATGGCATAGACCGAGCGGTCAGACATCACCTGCCCCACCGCCAGCCCGCCGTTCGACTGATAATAGCGGACAGGCTGTTTGGCCCCGAGGCTGCGGAAATAGGCATCCACCGCCTCGACATAGCGCCGCATGATCGGGGCCAGATAGGCGTTGACCACGGCGGTCGAGGTGCGGGTGTATTCGCGGACCTGCGGGTAGAGTTCGGACCCCAGGGTCAGGACGACATTGGGCAGCATCTCGCGTACGATTTTGCCGGCGCGGGCCTCGTGTTCCGGGTGCAGCACCGACCAGACAAAGCTGATTGCCACGGTATCCACCCCTTCGGCGCGGAACACCTCACACGCCGCGCACACATCGGCTTCGGTCAGGGGCTGGCGGACGGTGCCGTCTGACAGAACCCGTTCGCGCACGCCCCGGCGCAGATACCGCGGAACCAGCATTGTGGCGGGCGGATAGTCGGGGTCATAGCGATAGCCGTCTTCCTTGTGGCCAAGACGGATTTCAAGCGAATCCTCATGCCCGGCGGTGCAGATCAGCCCGGTCTTGGCACCCTTGTGGGTGATCAGCGCATTCAGCCCAACGGTGGTGCCGTTGATGCACAGATCACAGTTGGGGATGATTTCACTGGCCGGAACGCCCAGATCATCGGCCATCAGTTGCAGTCCGTTGCGGATGGCAAGGGTGGGGTCTTGCGGGGTGGACAGCGCCTTGTAAAGCCGCACTTGCCCGGATTTGTCGGCCAGAACGAAGTCGGTAAAGGTGCCGCCCGCGTCGATGCCCAGTCTGTATTGCGATTTCATCGGTCCATCCCCCCTTAGTTCGCAGCCACGGCGCGACGGGTCGCGCGCAGGGCTTCGGTTGCGGGCATGTCCACGGCCAGTGTGGCCGGGTCGGTGATGATGACGCCGTAATCCTGTTTGGCCCCTTCGACCGAGACGAGGCCGTTCTTCATATCCCACAGCACCATTTCCACGGCGCGCTCCATCGGGTCGCCATAGCCGCCGCCGCCGGGGTTCATGTTGGTGATGCGGTCACCGGGCTTGATCACCTTGATGACGTTTTCGCGGATGGTTTCGGAGTGTTCGCCCTGAACCAGTTCCAGCCGCCCCACTTTGGTGTCGATCATCGTGCTGGCGGCCCCTGCGGCCCCCACGGCGGGAATGCGGCGGCCTTCGCCGAAGGTGATGAAGGTCATGTCGTCGTTCAGCGGCTCCACCTCCCAGGCGGTGCCAGAGCCGCCGCGAAATTTGCCCGCCCCGCCCGAGTCGGTCATCAGCGAATAGCGGTGGATGATGATGGGATAGCTGTATTCCAGCAGTTCGACATCGCCCGAAGTCAGCGCGCCAAAGCAGCATTCCGGCCCGCAGGCGTGCCAGCCGTCTTGCGCCGGGGTTGCCCCTGCCCCCGAGATGATGGTGGCCAGCACCATCGTCACATATTCCTCGTCGTGGCGCTTGTCCCAGCCGGCAATGTTCAGGCCGTTGGCATGACCCCAGCTTGCCGAAACCTTGGATGGCACCGCCTTTTCAAAGGCCAGCCGCACAGCATCGGTCAGCGTCTCCATCGGTGTTGTGGTGCAGTTCATGTGGGGGGCGGGTTCGGCTGCGTTGCAGATCGTGCCCTTTGGCCCCATGTTCACGCTCACGCAGCGATACAGCCCTTCGTTATAGGGCGGTGGCAGTTGGGCGAACATCATCAGGCCCAGATAGACGCCGGAATAGCTGTTTCCCTCGTAAGAGTTGATGAAATACGGGATTTGCGGCGGGCTGCTGATTTCGATGTGGCAGGTGTCGGCCTTGATCGTGACCTTGGCCTTGATTTCAAAATCACCAAAGCCGTGGCCCGCATCCTCAAGGATCGCAGAGCCTTCATAGGTGCCGTCCGGCACGCTGGAAATCAGCCCACGCATCTGCTTTTCGGCCATGTCCAGCAGCATGTCGATGCAGGCATCCACCTGTTCCTCGCCATACTTTTCCAGCATCGCGATCAGGGCGCGTTCGCCGACCTGACAGGCGCCGATCAGAGCGTTGAAATCGCCCTCCTGATCACGTCGGGCGCGCATGTTGGTCAGGATGAAGTTCAGCACATCCTTGCGCGGCTGGCCCCGGTCCCACACCTTGACGGGCGGGATGCGCAGGCATTCGGCATAGATTTCCTTGGCATTGGGATTGTAGCCCGCAGGCACCGGGCCGCCCACATCGGTCAGGTGGCCCTTGCACACCGTCCAGTATTTCAGCCGCCCTTTCCAGAACACTGGCTTGTAAAAGCAGGTGTCGATGGCGTGGCTGCCGCCCCAGGCGGGGTCGTTGTGGATCAGCAGGTCGCCTTCGTGGATGTCATCCCCGAAATATCCGGCCACCACCTTCATCGCCGGGATCAGTGACCCAAGGTGAATCGGGATGTCCTGGCCTTGCAGGATCATCTCTGGTGCCGCGTTGAACAGCGCCGTCGAATAGTCATGCGCCAGGTTGAACACGCTGGAGCGTGCGGTTTTCTCCAGCGACAGCGTCATTTCGCGCTGCGTCGTTTCAAGAATGCCGCGAACGACCGACAGGGTTATCGGATCGACCTCGACCTTTTGTCGTGTTGCTTTCGCCATCACGAAGCCTCCCATATGAGGCCGCGCAACAGGGGTCCGCCCGGGCAGCTCGCCGGGTCGAATCGTTTGCACTCCCTGTCACACGGCGTCTGTTGCACCGTTGTGACAGGGACGGTAGCGACGCTTTCCCCACGCCGTCTTTGCGCCGGGCGCACGGGTTTTTGCGTTTCCGTGCAGTCGGGCCGCACGGCGTGATCTGGCGCTTTACAGGTGGATTTGCGCGTGGCCAGATGGGTGAAACGGGGAAGGTGGCGATGAAGACCACGATCACGACAGAAAACATCGACCAGGGCGCGCGCAGCCGCCATTGGCACGAAACCATCGCAGGGGCCTATTTCCCGCTGGACCTGACGTTCCGGCGACCAGAAGCGTTTGACGGCACGTTGACAAGCTGGAAGCTGGGTCAGGTGTCTCTGTCGCGGCTGACATCCGATGCGCTGATGTACCGCCGCCTGCCCAAGCATTTCCGCGAACCGGGGCCCGAGGAATTTCTGGTCACCCTGCCCGCGAAATCCGAGGTGCGGTTTTCGCAAGGCGGCACCGAAATTCGCGGTAACCCTGGCTGTTTCTTCATGGAGCGCAGCCATGAACCCTATGAGTTCAGCCATGCCGAAGCGGCGGACCTGTGGGTGATGAAGCTGTCCTCGGCCCTGCTGGGGGGCCGTATCCGCGCGCCGGACCGTTTTTGTTCGTTGCAGTTCGATGCGACCAACGGGGCGAACGGACTGTTCGTCGATATGATCCACCTGATCCCGCAGCGATACGATGCGATGACCGAGGAAACCCGCACCACCGTGGGGCGGCAGTTGGTCGATCTGTTGGCGCTGGCCATCCAGTCGGATGAGCGAGTGCTGACCTCGGGCGTCTCGACAGTGCGGGCGGCGCATCTGGCCCGGATCGAAGGCTTCGTGCGCCGCAACCTGATGGACCCCGACCTTGGCCCGGACGAGGTGGCGGCGGGCTGCGGCATCTCGGTCCGCTATCTGCACGAGCTGTTGCGCGACACCAACACCACGCTGGGCCAGTGGATCCGCGACACCCGCTTGCAGGCCGCGATGGAGGATTTGCAGACCGCGGGCGACCGCCGGTCGATTGGCGAGATTGCCTATGCCCGCGGCTTTCCCGATCAGGCCCAGTTCAGCCGCGCCTTTCGTGCCCGCTTTGGCGTGACGCCAAGCGAGGCGCGGGGGCGGGGCTGACTGGGTTCCGGCCATCGCCCCCGCCCTGCCCTAGCGGCCCAGATGGGCGCGAACCCGCTGCAAGGCGGCCTGCCGGTCATGGCGGGCGGCCAGCGCCTGATCCATGGTCACCTGAACAAACCGCGCCGGGCTGTGGGGCTGCAACTGCCCGATCAGGTCCATATCGGCGCTGATGACACAGCCCAGCATCATATATCCGCCGCCTGACACGGCATCACGGTGCAGCACGATGGGTTCGGTGCCGCCGGGAACCTGAATGCTGCCATAGGGATAGCAGGCATCGACAATGTTCGACGGGTTTGAACCCGCGCCAAAGGGCTGTTCGCGGGGCACAAAATCCAGCGCCGTACCGCCCCGGAAGCGATAGCCGATGCGGTCCGCCTCGGGTGCCACTTTCCAGGTGTCGGCAAAGAACTGCTGGCCTGCGGCTGCGGTGATGCGGTACCAGTAAAGGCCCGGAAGCATGCGCAATTCCGCCGGGTTGCCGGGCATCCGGCGGAGATCGGCAGGGACGCTGCCCTTGGCCAGAATGCCCTGCCCCAACGGCAAACTATCGCCCGCCTTCAGCGCCCGCCCGTCATGCCCCCCCAAAGCACCTAGGGTATAGGTGGAACGAGAGCCGAGTTTCAGCGGCACATCGATACCGCCCGACACGGCTATATAGGCGCGCGCCCCGGCTTTGAGAAAACCAAAGG
>CALRKX020000061.1:0-9237 GCA_943368305.1 Erythrobacter sanguineus | reverse complement strand
CAGGACCAGATGGCCCCCATCGGGCCGGGCAAGGTGAAGCGGTTCGCACCGCACAGGCATGATCCGTGCAATGTTTCCGCCCGCGTTGGCGCTGGGGGCGGGCCTTCAGGGCGATAGTAATCGCCCGCAACATCGGCAAACCAATGGCTTTCGATCTGCAAGCCGGTCGGGCCATCCAACGCGCCAGCGGCAAGCGAGATGCGCGCCTCTCCTTCCGGCTGCCACAGCAAAAAGGCGCCACAGTCGCGACAAAAGCCGCGCTCGGCTTCGGGCGAGGCGCGGAACCACGCAAGGCTCCGGTCCTCGACCAGATGGAAGCGGTCATGCGGCACCGAGGTGGCGGCCCAGTAATGCCCCGATTGCTTGCGGCATTGGGTGCAATGGCAGGCGACCACATCGCGCAACGGAGCTGTGACCTCGAACACCACACCACCACACAGGCATGACCCGCGCATCACGGCACCTGATGGAAGATGTCGGCCAGCAGCGGCACCAGCCAATCCTCATCGGCCTTGGTAAAGGCGGCGGGGGTGTTGCTGTCCAGATCCAGCACTCCCAAAAGTCGCCCCGCTCCGTTCCAGACCGGCAGAACCAGTTCGGACCGCGTGGTCGAGGAACAGGCGATATGATCGGGAAACGCATCAACATCAGGCACGTTCAATACCTTGCCACTGCGCGCCGCCGCCCCGCACACCCCGCGTGAGAACGGGATTACCAGGCACCCGTGGCCCCCCTGGTAGGGGCCGATCTTTAGCAGCTCTGGCCCGACAACCCGGTAAAACCCGGTCCAGTCGGCATGGGGATGATGGTGGTGAATCTCGCAGACGACGGTGGCCATCAGGGCGACGGCATCGGTCTCTCCGTGGCACAGCGCGCGGATCGAGGCGGAAATATCGTTGTAATCCATATCAATACCCCAAAGCGCAGCCGTCTTTGCGCGGGTCTGACCCGCCGATCAACACCCCGCTGTCATCAATCAGAATGGCCTGCGCACCGCCAATCGGATCATGCGGCACCGACACCTGATGGCCCATCGCCGCCAGTTCGGCGCGCACCGCCTGCGAATAGCCGCGTTCAACCTGCATCCCCTCTTCGCCGCGGAAACAGCGCGGCGCGTCGATGGCCGATTGCAGGTCCATGCCATAGTCCACCAGATTGGTGACAAAGCGGGCATGGCCATTGGGCTGATAGGCCCCGCCCATCACGCCAAAAGGCATGATCACCCGCCCATCGCGTTTCAGCATGCCGGGAATGATGGTGTGCATCGGGCGCTTGCCGCCTGCCGCCTCGTTCGGATGGCCCGGTTCAAGGCTGAACCCAGCGCCCCGGTTTTGAAAGTTGATGCCGAATTTTGATGAGGCAAGACCCGCGCCAAAGCCCCAGAAAATCGAATAGATCAGCGAAACCGCCATGCCGTCGCGGTCCACCACGGTGATATAGATGGTATCCTTGTGCACAGCTTCGGTCAGCGGCTGCGCACGGCCCATGGCACGGGCGGGGTTGATCAGCGCGGCCAGTTTCGCCGCCGTTTCCGGGGCCAGCATATGATCCAGCCGCGGGGTAGCCTCGGCAATAAAGCGGTTACGGGCGTCATAGGCCAGCTTGGCGGCCTCGGCTTCGATATGGGCGCGAAGGGCGCCGAAAGGCTCCATCGCGGCAATGTCGAAGTGCTTGAGGATGTTCAGCATCAGGATCGCGGTCGCGCCCTGCCCGTTCGGCGGATGTTCAACCAGCTCAACCCCGCGATATTCGCCCGACACCGGCACCGTCCAGTCGCACTGGGTTGCCGCCAGATCCTGCAAGGTATGGCTGCCGCCAAGGGCGCGCAGCGAGGCGATCATGTCTTCGGCCACCTCGCCCTCATAAAACCCGGCACGGCCCTGGGCGGCGATGCGGCGCAGCACCTCTGCCTGACCGGGCGCGCGGAAAATCTGGCCAAGGCCCGGCACTTGTCCGTCAATCAGGAAATGGCGGCGGGCGTCACCTTGCAGGCAGGGCGCATCTTCGGCCCAGTCAAAGGCCACGCGGGGGGCCACAGGCACGCCTTCTTCGGCATAGCGGATGGCGGGGGCCAGAATACGGTCCAGCCCCAGCGCACCCCAATCGGCATTCAGGCGGCAAAAGGCATCGATGGCGCCCGGCAGCGTCACCGCCTCGATCCCGCGGATCGGCATCTTTTGCAGGCCCTTGGCGCGCAATTCATCGGCCGACAAAGCAGCAGGCGCGCGGCCAGACCCGTTCAGGGCGCGGATGTCGTTTGACCCCGCAGGCTTCAGCAGCACAAAGCAATCGCCGCCGATCCCGGTCATCTGGGGCTCACAAATGCCCAGCAGAACCGCCCCTGCAATGGCCGCATCGGCGGCGTTTCCGCCCGCTTGCAGGATGTCGATTGCGACTTTGGCCGCCAGCGGATGCGACGTGGCGCACATCCCGTTGGCGGCATAGGTGGCCGACCGGCCGGGCAAATGGAAATCGCGCATTGGTATACCTCCGACACAGAACCTAGGGAGGTGTGCGGCAGAAGCCAAGCCTGCAGAACCTCGGCATCGCGGACTGGGTGGGGGCTGTTACCGCGACGCCGAGGGAAGCCTTATGCAGCTACAGCGTCAGGTTTTCAGCGGGGCCGGGCGGATTGACGGGTAAATCATGGCGCAATTGCGGCACAATTCGCACATCGGCCACAGTCTGCCAATTGATCGGGGATTGTCACACAGGAAGCGAGAATTGCAGATGGTTGCGCCCGGCCAGACGACGATATTCCAGGCCCGTCGTCAGGGTGCGAATCAAATTCCAGCCAAAGCCGCCTTCTGGCAAGTCTCTGCCCAGATCGGGCGGATCGCCGGGGGGCAACCGCTCTCCTGGCATCGGCAGGCCGGAATCGGTGATCTGGCAATGCAGGTACGAGGTCGCAACGGTCAGCCGCAGCTCTATCTCACCCGGATAGCGGGCATAGGCATGTTCAACCACGTTGTTCAGCACCTCTGCCAGAACCAGCTCTGCCGTGCCCCGGCCATCGGCACTCAGCATGGCAAGCTGCGGCGTGCGCATCACCCGTTGCAGCGCAAGGCTGACCGCATCCGGCTGCGCCGGGATCACAAGATAGAGTGCCATCCCCTCTGCCCTTGCCATCGGAACGCTGCAATCACACCGCATCGCGCAGACCGTCATCCCAACGGTCATGAATGGTGAAAATGCTGTCCATCCGGGTCAGGCGAAACACCTTTTGCACCGTGGGCGTCAGGCCAAGCAACTCCAGCGGACGCTCTGGCCCCAGCGCCTTGCGCACCGCCACAACGGCACCAAGCCCGGAACTGTCGATAAAGGCAACCTGCGACAGATCCAGAACGACACGCCCTTGACCCTCAAGAGAAATTTCGCGCATCCGATCCTTGAACTGAATCGCGCAAGCCGCATCGATCCGGTCCTGCGCCACGCGCGCCAGCAGCAGATCACCCTGCTTTTCGACCGTAATATTCATCTGACACCTCTACCGGGGAACGAGGCCAGATTAGGAGGCAGGGGTTACCAAAGCGTAAGCGCGATCAGTTGAGCTGAAACTGAAGCGGATAGCGCCCATCCTCGAAATCGCCGAACAGGTCGGGCAGGTCGGGGTGGGTCACCGGCTGGCCGGTCTCGTCCGGCACAAGGTTCTGCTCCGAGACATAGGCGACGTAATAGGACTGATCATTCTCGGCCAGCAGATGATAGAAGGGCTGGTCCTTGGACGGGCGACTTTCCTCGGGGATTGCCTCGTACCAGGCGTCGGTGTTGTTGAAGATGGCATCGACATCAAACACCACGCCACGAAACGGATGCTTGCGATGACGCAGCACCTGTCCGATGTGGTATTTGGCGTCGGTCTTCAACATAACACTACCCCCAGCCTCATATTTACTCCTGACAAGGGGGCCTGTCCATGTCGTGGGCAGGGGTGCCGGGGAAACAATACCGTTGCATGATGGCGACAGTTGGGGGCCTGCCTCGCGGAATTCTGATCGGATTGCAGATGTTGCGGCATTTCCCTTCGGGGGCTTTTCCCCTATGGTGCCCCCAAAACTGAATGCGCGAGGGGCAGATGAGCAGAACTCTCCGTGCGTCGATCCTGTTACTGGCTCTTGCCTCCTGCGGGGGTGGGAACTTTTCGGCGCCCCGTGATCTTGACGACGCATGTTCCATCTTGCGTCAGCGGCCCGGATATTTGCGGGCAATGCAGGCGACCGAACGGCGCTGGGGTATTCCCGTGCATGTGCAGATGGCCGCGATCCATCAGGAATCGAAATTCGTCGGCAACGCCCGCACCCCGCATCGCTTTGCGCTGGGGGTCATTCCGATGGGGCGGCAATCGTCAGCCTATGGCTACAGCCAAGCGCTGGACGGGACCTGGGAAGAGTATCAGGACGAAAGCGGCCATCGCGGCGCGCGGCGTGACCGGATCGAGGATGCCACCGATTTCATGGGCTGGTACATGCGCGGCACCACTGACCGGCTGGGCATTTCGCCCGGCGACGCGGAATCGCAGTATCTGGCCTATCACGAGGGGCGCACCGGCTTTGCCAACCAATCCTATCTGGGCAAGCCCTGGCTGGTGGATGTTGCCGCCAAGGTCGGCAGCCGTGCCGAGCTTTATCGCCAGCAACTGGAATACTGCCGCTAACGGGATGGCGGCGGCCTAGTTCTTCCGCCGCTCGATCTCGTCCTTGATGTTGAAGAACCCCGGCGCGAAGCCCTTGCCCGTGGTCAGATCACCAAGAATGACGGTGGTTTTCTGGCCCACGTCATCGGTGATGATCCATTGGCGCAGTGTCACCGGGCTGGCGGTGAAGACCAGTTCGATCGTGCCGTATTCGGGATGCTCGGGATCCTGGGCGACGACGCGGGTGGTGTTGTCCACCTCTTTGTGACCCATGACCATCTTGGCTTTGGCCAGATTGATCCTGTCCGCCAGAATAAGGCTTAGGGGGGTGCGGCGCAGCGGATATTGTTCGGGCGGCTGGTTCGACTTGGCATCAAAGATTGCCACATTGCCGGACGAGGCCAGCACCAGACTTTTGTCGGGCGGCGCATATTCGAACCTCACCCGGCCCGGCCGCTGGATGAACAGCTTGCCCAGCACGACAGAGCCGTCGGCGTTCACTTGGGTAAAATCGGTCTGAACCGAGGTGATCGTGTTCAGATAGGCCGACAAATCGGCCAGCGGAACCGGCGCGGCCACGACAGGCATCGACAGGACGATCAGGGCAAGCGGGGCCAAAAGGGCGGTGCGTCTGTTCATGCCCCCTATATATGCGGAACATGAACCGCCTGCACCCCCTGCCCCAGTCACATGGCGGCGAGTTGCCTGTAACAGAAACGGCGGGAAAACAGCGGCTTGATCCGGCCGCGCCACAGACGCCAAAAGCCGGACAGAGCAGATTTCCTTGCTTGGATGCGGATTTACACGCAATAAATAGGCGTATGTTCGGAAATTGTGCAGAATAAAGCACGGAAAATTTCTACATCCTGCGAATTTCCTGCGGAAAACAGGTATCCAGAACATCATCTTTGCCAAGAACTTCCATGGGATTTCCCTATCCTGCCCCAATTCCCATGACAGACAGGCAGGAGAGGCGGATGAAAGTCGTTGTTCTTGGCGCAGGCGTGATCGGCGTAACCTCGGCCTGGTATTTGGCCCGCGCAGGCCATGAGGTGACGGTGATCGACCGGCAGGATGGCCCGGCGCTGGAAACCTCTTTCGCCAATGCCGGAGAGGTCAGCCCTGGCTATGCCAGCCCCTGGGCCGCGCCGGGAATTCCGCTGAAGGCGATGAAATGGCTGTTCATGCGCCATGCGCCACTGATCATCCAGCCGCGCGCCGACTGGGCGACGATTTCGTGGATGGCGCGGATGCTGTCGAACTGCACCTCGGCGGCCTATGCGGTCAACAAAAGCCGGATGGTGCGGCTGGCCGAATACAGCCGCGATTGCCTGATTGACCTGCGCGCCGACACCGGCATCCGCTATGACGAGCGGACAAAGGGCACCTTGCAACTGTTTCGCACCGAAAAGCAGGTGGCGGCGGCGGCAAAGGACATCAAGGTGCTGAAGGCCGATGGCGTGCCGTTCGAGGTGCTGGATGCCGCTGGCTGTATCGCCGCCGAACCGGGTCTGGCCGCCAGCCGCGACAAGATCGCGGGCGGGTTGCGCCTGCCGGGGGATGAAACCGGCGATTGCTTCAAGTTCACCAATGCGCTGATGGAACTGGCCAAGGCTGCGGGCGTGACCTTTCGCTGGAAAGTGGGGATTCAGGCGCTGGAGGCCGAGGCGGGCCGCGTTGTCGCGGTGCGCACCGATGCCGGGCGCATCACCGCCGATGCCTTCGTGCTGGCTTTGGGCAGCTATTCCCCCGCGCTGGCCCGCCCCTTGGGCATCAGCTTGCCGGTCTATCCGGTGAAAGGCTATTCAATCACCGTGCCGATCACCGATGCCACAAAGGCCCCGGAATCGACGGTGATGGACGAAACTTACAAGGTGGCGATCACCCGTCTGGGCGACCGCATCCGCGCCGGTGGCATGGCCGAGATTGCGGGCTTTGACCTGACCTTGCGCGAAAAGCGTCGCGAGACGCTGGTGCATTCGGTCGAGGATCTGTTCGGCGGCGCGGGCGATCAGGCCAAGGCCACCTTCTGGACCGGCTTGCGCCCGATGACCCCCGATGGCACGCCGATCATCGGCCGGTCCAGCCTTGCGAACCTGTTCCTGAACACCGGCCATGGCACGCTGGGCTGGACCATGGCCGCAGGATCGGGCCGACTGCTGGCCGATCTGATGTCAGGGCGCGCGCCAGAGATCGAGCATGCCGATCTGGGCTATGCCCGCTATCTGCGCGCGCCCCTGCGCAGCCAGACCGGGGCCATCGCCATCGCGGCCTGATGCTCATCAGGACAATGCAAATGCCGCGAAAGCGTCGGGTTTCCGGCGCTTTCTTCATGCATGTCATAAGTTTACCACAAATCCCCTCCAGCCATGTCGGCCTGAACCGCACTGGGCAACGACAGGCAAGGCAGGAATCTCGCAATTGACTTCACAGGCGATTTTTGCTGTCTCGCGCTCAGGTTCCGGTGTGCGTCCCGTCACCCCGACCCATTTGGCCATCTGTGCCACGAGGAGGATTACCTTGCGCCATTTTTCCATTCCGCTTGCCCTGACCGCCGCCCTGTGGGGCACCACCGCACTGGCCGAAGCAACGCCCGAAGGCGCGGCAGAGCTGACCGCGACCTTGCAGACCTATCTGGGCGCCACCGCCGGCGTCGTTTCGGTCGCACCCGAGGGCGAGGCTTACGGTGTGAAGATCGATTTCACCCCCCTGCTGGCCAAACTACCGCCCGAGGCGGGCACCGCCACCGTCACGCCGATCACCTTCCAACTGACCGACAATGGCGATGACACCTGGGCCTATACCCAGGACCAAAGCTTTGCCTTCACGCTGAAATCGCCCGGCACCGCCGACATCAGCGCCAATATCGCCAACCTGAAATCGACCGGCACCTTTGATGAGGCGTTGCAGTCGTTTTCCACCTCGACCTCGACGCTGACCGATGTTCAGGTCAAGGAACTGGTCACCGATCCTGCGGGCAGCGCGACCGACGTGCAATACTCGGTCGCCTCGACCCAGTATGACAGCACGGCGGTGGTGGGCGCGAATGGCGGCGTGGACAGTACCATGACCTATTCGGCCACCGGCTTTGCCGAAACCTTCACCATCCCCGGTGGCGAAGGCATGCCGCCGACCGTGATCAGCCTGAGGGCGGATGACTACACCGGCAACGGCGTGGTCGAAGGTCTGCGCCCCGACGCTGTTTACAAGTTGGTCGCGTTTTTCGTCGCCAACCCCGAAGCGGCCGCCATCGCCGCCAAGCAGGGCGACCTGAAAACCATCGTAACCGAAGGTCTGCCAATCTTTGCCCATCTGGTTGCCAATGCCGCCATGAACGGCGTCTCGGTCGAAACGCCCATGGGTCCGGTTGGCATTGCCAGCGCCAAGGTTGATGTCGAGGCGAATGGCATCGTCGAACAGGGTCTGGTGCGCGAGGCGATTGCCGTCAACGGCCTGACCCTGCCGCCGGGTCTGGTGCCCGAATGGGCTGCAACGCTGGTGCCCAGCGATGTGACGCTGGATTTTGGCCTGTCGCGCTTTAACCTTGATGCACCGGTGCGCCTGTTCCTGCAAGCCGCCGACCTGACCAAACAGCCGCCCGTCGGCCCCGAGGTGGAACAGCAATTGCTGGCGGCCCTGCTGCCCGAAGGCGTGGTTGACCTGACCATCGCCCCCGGCACCACGACCGCGCCCGATTATACGCTGGGTTATACCGGCACGCTGGCATTCGGGCCGCAAACCACGGTTCCGGTTGGCAAGGCGACGGTCTCGCTGACCGGGATGGAAAAGGTGACCGCCACGATTCAGGCCGCCCCGCCCGAAATCAACCAGCAGTTCGCCCCCTTCCTTGCCATGGCAACCGGCATGGCCAAGCCCGGCGAGGCCGGCGCACTGGTGTGGGAGCTTGAGACGACGGCCGCTGGCGGTATGCTGATCAACGGCACCGACCTGTCAGGGATGGCGCAGTAATGGCAACGCCGGGTCTGACCATATCGCGCGAAAGCCCGACGGGGCCGGACCTGGCGCTGCTGTTCGAACGCCACACGGCGGACATGCACGCCGACACGCCGCCCGAAAGCATTCACATGATGGATGCCTCGGAACTGGACAGTCCCGACATCGCCTTTTTCGTGATGCGCGATGCCGGGCGCCCGGTGGCCATGGGCGCCTACAAGCGAATCGCACCCGACCATGCCGAGATCAAGTCGATGCATGTGCTGGCCGAAGATCGCGGTCGCGGCCTGTCGCGCCAGATGCTGGCGCATCTGGTCGCCAGCGCAAGAGAGGACGGACTAAAGCGCCTGTCACTGGAAACCGGTGTTCAGCCCACCTTCATCGCAGCCCGCGCGCTTTATGAGCGGGCGGGTTTTACCTATTGCCCCCCGTTCGAGGGCTATGGCGCGGACCCCAATTCGGTTTTCATGACGCGCCTGCTTGATTGACGCCTTGATCGGCGGCGCAACCTGCCGCAAAAGGGGCGCGTGGTCCCGTAGCTCAGCTGGATAGAGCAGCCGCCTTCTAAGCGGCCGGTCGAGGGTTCGAATCCTTCCGGGGCCGCCACCCCCTTGGGTGTCAGGGCAGCGTAAGGGCTGCGGACCGACAAG